>NZ_JBEXRZ010000158.1:0-16273 GCF_040613325.1 Streptomyces sp. NPDC006283
AACAGCCCCGCCCAGAAAGGCCGTCCGCGCCTCCACCCGCGGAATCCACGTCGGGCACCGGGGCCTCGGCGTTTCGCTCGCGTGCGGCCGGGCTCAGCCCTTCCAGCAGCGGATGACCGAGCCGTCCTTCACCTCGAAGTTCAGCCGGCCCTCCACGTACTCCATGGTGATGATCGCCCCGGGCGGCAGCGCTCTGACGGACGTCCAGCCCCGCTGACGGGCCTGCCGCTCGGCGTCCCGTGCATCAAGTCCGACGTATGCGTCAGGAGCGTCGTCGGGCTGTACGGGAGGGGTCGGTATGGGTGCCATCCCTCCACCGTAGGCGGCAGCGGACGGTGACGGAAGCAACTCGCCCGGCGTCCCCAGCAGTCCCGCGTACCCCAGGGGTCACGCTTCTGTCACAGGATCTCGACACTGTCCGGTGCGAACTCGTTCACTCGAACGGGCCCTCCCGGGTGCTCGTACGGTAATTGGGCCAACGAGACCAATGGCGAACGGTTCGCATTAATTCGTGCTTCGAATTGGACGGGAGCCGGGGACCGGCGGAATTCACCGGTCGTGGAGAATTCACCGCTTCCTCACAGAATCCGCGCAGGAGTCCCCGCCACTATGGCAGAGCGCGGGAGAGGCGGTCGCGCAGTGCCCTGATGTGGTCGTTCAGCTCCTGCGGCTCCACGACCTCGAAGTCGACGCCCATCAGGAGCACGTGGATCACCATGACGTCCAGGCTCGCGGCCCCGGTGCGCAACAGGCAGGTGGTCTCGTCGATCGCTTCCAGGACACCGTCGGACGGGCCGATCGTCCGGGCCGCCCGGTCCGCGGAGGTGTGCAGGCGGATGACCGCCCGGTCCGCGTACGCCCCGATGGACACGCCCTTGGAGACGTACGCGGCAAGATCCTCCGCGGGCGGGGTGCGCGGGGCGAAACGCGGGCCGTGCGGTGGCCTGGGAGCGATCCGGTCGGCCCGGAACGTACGCCAGTCGCCGCGCTCCACGTCCCACGCGACGAGATACCAGCGGCGCTCGGTGCACACCAGCCGGTGCGGCTCGACCGTGCGACGGGTCGCGGAGCCGCCGTGATCGCGGTACTCGAAGCGCAGCCGCTCGCTGTCCCTGCATGCATTGGCGAGCTCGGTGAGCACGCTCGCGTCCACGGTCGAACGCTGCTGTCCGCGCAGCATCGGCACGGTGAAGGAGTTCAGGGCGCTCACCCGCCGCCGCAGCCGGTTCGGCAGCACCTGCTCCAGCTTGGCCAGAGCGCGTACGGAGGTCTCCCCCATGCCTTCGATGCCCTGCCCCGCCGCGGTGCGCAGGCCCACGGCGACGGCCACGGCCTCCTCGTCGTCCAGCAGCAGTGGCGGCAGCTCGGCGCCGGCGCCGAGCTGATACCCGCCGCCGGTGCCGGGGCTGGCATTGACCGGGTAACCGAGCTCGCGCAGCCGGTCCACGTCCCTGCGGACCGTACGCGGGGTGACGCCGAGCCGGTCGGCCAGGTGGGCGCCCGACCATTCCCGGTGTGCCTGCAGAAGGGAGAGCAGACGCAGCAGCCGTGCCGAGGTTTCCAACATGGTCAGGAGTCTGTCAGGGCTTGAGGACAGTTTCTGTCCTCAAGCGGATCCCGGTTCCGGAGCCGGTTCCCGGGGCCGGATCCCGGTATCAGGCCGGCACCGTGACGCGGACACAGAGGTCGTTGTCCCCGGTGTAGCAGGCCGCGGCCTGGTACGCGGCCGTGCGCTGCTTCGGATAGACGAAGATGGACTTCTTGTCCCAGACGTCGTCCAGGATGCGGGAGATCCGTACCCGGGGGGCGTCCGACGCCGGCCGCAGCCACAGCTCCCAGAGCCGCTCCTCGCCCGCACCGCCCTCGGCGATCGGCGCATAGGCCAGAGTGAAGCCGAACGTCCGGCCCGCGCCGCTCACGGGCACCTCGTGCACCCGCTCGCCGGACCGCAGGCGCGCCTCCACGACCGCGCCCTCCCCCAGCTCCGTGCCGTACAGCACTCCCTCGACGGACATGGCGCCCTGTTCGGGCGCGAAGCCGATCGCACCGGCCTCGGCGTGCGGGGTCCGGACCCAGCAGCGCACCGCGAGCCGGCCGTCGGCGGTCGGATAGGGGACGCGCACGGCGATCCGGCCGGAACCGGGCTCCTGGTCGACGAGGGCCCGCAGGTCCCGGATGCCCGGTTCCACGGCCTCACCGCTCTCCGTGTACGCGTCCCAACGTCCTTCGGCGAGCTCGACCGCGCTGGGCAGGACGGCCCGCGAGGAGCCCTCGCCGGACGTGCTCAGCGGCAGCCGCACCTCGTCCGCAGGGCCGCTGCCCCCACGCCGCTTCAGGACGAGCGCCCCATCGTGCGCACCCGTGCCGGCCACGTCGAAGGTGATGCCGCCGGCCGCGTCGGCGACGCAGTCGGCCCGCGGCGTCGTGCGCCGCGTGGACGTGGTGGGCGTGCTCATGAACTCTTCTTCCCTCTGCGGATCACATCCGCGGCAACATAACGCAGGGAGTAGGCCCCGTCATAGAGCGCGCTCCGCCCCAGGTGCAGCGCCTCGCGCAGAGCGCCGCGCGAGCGGCCGCCCTCGCCACGCGCGACGAGCTCGGTGAAAAGCGCCTCGTGGCGCGTGGCGATCGGCACGGGATCAAAACGGGCGGAGGCGGCCAGCGCCGCACGTCCCATGCGGAGCCGCAGAGCGTCGTCCTCAATCAGTCCGAGCAGCGCGTCGGCGATCGCGTCCACGTCACCGACGGGCACCAGCCGGCCGTCCACGCCGTCCTCGATGATCTCGCGGGGGCCGTGCGGGCAGTCGGTGGAGACGACGGGCAGGCCGCAGCGCATCGCCTCCACGATGGTCATGCCGAACGACTCCAGGCTGGAGGTCACCGCGGCGACGGATCCCTTGACCCACTCCGGTTCGAGCGGGTTGGCGGGGCCCATGAGGAAGACATGGTTGTGGAGCCCCCGCTCCTCGACGAGGGTGCGCAGCGCCTGCTTCTCGTTGCCGGTGGCGTCCCCGCTGCCGTAGATCCGCAGTTGCCAGTCCGGGCGGGCGGCGACCACCTTGGAGAAGGCCTCGACGAGCAGGTCGTACCGCTTGACGCGGGTGAGGCGGCCGGCCGCGACGACCACCTTCGCGGTGCCGTCCGCCGGTGCGACGGACGGGGCGGGCACGCTGTTGGGCACCGCCTCGATCCGGACGCCGGGAAGCTTCAGCCGCTCGCGGTAGGAGCGGGCGTCCGCCTCCGTGACGGTGGTGATCGCGTCGAGCAGGGTGTAGCGGTGACCGACCTCACGGCGCAGCCGGTAGCTGTGGCTGTCGAGCGTCAGGTGTTCCTGCCCGACCCGCACGACGCCGCGCCGTGTCTGCCGGGCGATGTGCACGTTCAGGCCGGGGCGGGTGCCGACGACGATGTCGGCGTCGAGGGAGGCCAGATGAGCCGCGATCCGGACGTCGGTGAGGCGGCTGTACTGCTTGTGCCGGCCGTCGCCGCGCGGGAAGACCTTGGCGGGCCGCTTGGCGAGCGGGTCCTCGCCGTCGTAACCGGGGCTCTTCTTACGGAGATCGACCAGGTGCTTCATGGTGACCCCGGCGGGCGCGCCCATCGCCGGTTCGTCGCGGTGGCGGAAGACGGAGACGATCTCGACGTCGTGCCGCTCGGCGAGCGTACGGGCGAGAGTGAACGTCGTCCGGATCGTCCCGCCGATGCCGTAGCCGTTGTGGAGCAGAAATGAAATGCGCATGCTTCGCCGCGTCCCCCGGGTCCTGCCGATGCCCCCTTGGTCGTGGGGCATGCGTGTACGCAGTGACTCTACTTGCCGGTGGGATCCGGTAATTGATGTGCGGTCGGTCGCGGCCCCCAGCAGGGGCGGCACACCGGCCGGGTGCACGAACTGCCTGCTCCGCCACCCTGATCCGGCCGGGTGACGCTGCATCACGGGCTCTCGCTCCGCCGTACGTCACGGCAAGCGCTTCGATTCGTTGCCCGTTCACGCGTGACCACCGCCACAGATCACCCGTTGACCCTGTCGAGCCGGGACCCGCCCGGCACACACGATCAAGTCCGAGGAGCCACCCGTGCCGCGCATGCTCGACGTCAGCGAGGACGTACGCGCCGAGATCGGCGACGAAGAAGCCGACCGGCTGCTCGCCGGCCTGAACGCCCCGGGCAGCTACGACTGCACCTCCTGCCGCACCCCGGGCGACTCCGAGCAGGAGCGGACCAGCACCGTGCTGTTCGTGGGCGACGAGACCGCGGTGCTGGCCTTCGCCCACGCCACCTGCATCCCGTCGCAGGTCGTGCAGGTCGCGGAGGAGCAGCTCCAGGGCGCCGTGCGCTCGATCACGGGCGAGGAGCCGCGAATCCCGGGCGCCGCTCCTCAGCAGGCCGTACTCGGCGTCACCAGTGGCCTCATCCTGATCGACGGCGAGGTGCATCCCGCCCTTGTCGTGGAACCGACCGCCCCGATCGCGCGGCCGGGCACGACCGGCAGCGGCGGTGACGATTTCCTGCCTCTCCTGATCGAGCAGGGCTTCCTGCCGGTCACCGATGTGAGCCGGCGTCCGTCCCAGCTGCCCGGCTGGTCGGTGCTGGTCGCCATGGGGCAGCTGCACGCCGTTCTGCAGCCTGGTACGGGCGGTGGCAGCCCGGTGGCCTGGTGGCAGGCGCACCAGCCGCTCCAGGTCACGGAGGGCTGGCGGACCGCCGCGAGCAGGACGCGCACGGTCCTGGTCTTCGCCGCTCCCGTGGGCTCGATCGGTCAGCAGCCGCGCGAGGACCTGCTGCGTGACGCCCTCGAGAAGGCGGCGGCGGGTGGGCGCCTGGTCGCCGCCGCAATGCCGCTGGCGGGTACCTGAGCCGCCGACGGACCCCAGGACCACGGGGGCGCCTGCCGACCGGCCCGGCAGGCGCACGACGTACGCCGGGGAGTGCTCCTCCGCCCCGGCGTACGTCTGCGCGTGCCCGCACGCGGGGCGCGAAGGGGGCCGTCCCTCGGAAGAATGCAGCTGCTCGCAGCCCGCATCCGTGGGACGGCGGCGTCGTTGCAGGTACGTGCACTCATACGACCCCTCCCCCCAGCCGTTCCAGAGCCAGATCCCTTCCATGCGCTCCGGGCGCGACGGGTCGGCGGCCCACTCGGCCACGCCGATCTACGACGCGCTGTACTCCGAGTACCTCAGGGCGTTCAGGACGCTGCCGGGCGACCGCAGCGGAGAGGAGGATCTCGGCTTCAAGGCGTTCGGGACGGGGCTGCACAGCAGTCGGGGCGGCTTCTACGGCTACGGAAGTTATGTGAGCCCCGCCGGTCACGGAAGCCACGGTGGCTATGGAGGCCACTCGGCCCATTCGGGGAGTCACTCGAACTCAGGCACCCACCAGGGAAGTTGGCACTCCCATTCGACGGGCAGGCACTCGGCCCACCAGCCCGCGGCGCTGCCACCGGCCCCCCGTAAGGGGAGCTGACCCGCAGGAGGGACGCCGAACGGCGCTGCCCCCGGACCGTCGAACACGGTGTGGGGGCAGCGCCGTTGACGACGACATGCGGACTACTTCTTGGTGCGGCCGCGCTTCTCCCGCACCCGCACCGAGATGTGGATCGGGGTGCCCTCGAAGCCGAACTCCTCACGCAGCCGGCGTTCGACGAAGCGCCGGTAACCGTGCTCCAGGAAGCCGGACGCGAAGAGCACGAACCGCGGCGGCTTGGTGCCGGCCTGCGTGCCGAAGAGGATGCGGGGCTGCTTGCCGCCGCGGATCGGGTGCGGGTGGGCGGCGACGATCTCGCCGAGGAAGGCGTTCAGCCGACCGGTCGCAACTCGCGTCTCCCAGCCCGCCAGGGCCGTCTCGATCGCCGGGACCAGCTTCTCCATGTGGCGGCCGGTGAGTGCCGAGACGTTCACCCGCGGTGCCCAGGCGACCTGCTGCATCTCGGTCTCGATCTCGCGCTCGAGGTAGTAGCGGCGCTCCTCGTCCAGGTCGTCCCACTTGTTGTAGGCGACGACGATCGCGCGGCCCGCCTCGACGGCCATCGTGATGATGCGCTGGTCCTGGACGCTGATGGTGTCCGTCGCGTCGATCAGGATGACGGCGACCTCGGCCTTCTCGACGGCGGCGGCCGTGCGGAGCGAGGCGTAGTAGTCGGCGCCCTGCTGGAGGTGGACGCGCTTGCGGATACCGGCGGTGTCGACGAACTTCCAGGTGACGCCGCCCAGCTCGATCAGCTCGTCGACCGGGTCGCGGGTGGTGCCCGCGAGCTCGTTGACGACGACGCGCTCCTCACGGGCGACCTTGTTCAGCAGCGAGGACTTGCCGACGTTGGGACGGCCGATCAGGGCGATGCGGCGCGGGCCGCCGACGGCGGTGCCGAAAGTCTGGGCGGGCGCCTCCGGCAGGGCTTCGAGGACGGCGTCGAGCATGTCACCCGTACCGCGGCCGTGCAGCGAGGAGACCGGGTGCGGCTCGCCGAGGCCCAGCGACCACAGCGCCGTGGCGTCGGCCTCGCCGCTCGGTCCGTCGACCTTGTTGGCGCACAGGACGACGGGCTTGCCTGCCCGGCGCAGCAGCTTGACGACGGCCTCGTCGGTGTCGGTCGCGCCGACCGTGGAGTCGACGACGAAGACGACCGCGTCGGCGGCCTCGATCGCGTACTCGGCCTGGGCGGCGACGGAGGCGTCGATGCCGAGGACGTCCTGCTCCCAGCCGCCGGTGTCGACGACCTTGAAGCGGCGGCCGGCCCACTCGGCCTCGTAGGTGACGCGGTCGCGGGTGACGCCGGGCTTGTCCTCGACGACGGCCTCGCGGCGGCCGATGATGCGGTTCACCAAAGTGGACTTGCCGACGTTCGGGCGGCCGACGACGGCGAGGACGGGCAGCGGGCCGTGCCCGGCCTCCTCGATCGCGCCCTCGACGTCCTCTACGTCGAAGCCCTCTTCCGCGGCGAGCTCCATGAACTCCGCGTACTCGGCGTCGCCGAGCGCTCCGTGGTCGTGCTGGTCGTTCATGAAGTCCGTTCCTCGTTCGTCACTGAACCGCGTCACTTGGGCGGTCCATTACTCAAGTCTGGCCTAGCGCCCAGTGAGGCGCTTTGCGTTTTCCAGGTGGGCGGTGAGCCGCTCCTGGATGCGCACGGTCGCTTCGTCGAGCGCCTTGCGCGTACGGCGTCCGCTGCGGTCACCGGCCTCGAAGGCCTCGCCGAAGACCACGTCGACCTTGCTGCGCAGCGGAGGCAGCGCCCGTATCAACCGCCCGCGGCTCACGTCGTGCTGCGGGCCGGGGCCGCCGCGCTTCAGGACGGGTGGACGGCCACCTTCTCCAGCGCTTCCAGCAGGCCCGGCAGCTCCGGGCCTCGGCCGACCGGCACCACCTGACCAGGCTCGTCGTCCAGCAGTACGAAGGCGATGTCGTCGGTTCTGGCCACCAGCGACCAGCCGGGGCCGTCGGCACGCAGTGTCCGGGCCCCGCCCGGTGCGAACGACGACCGCACCCGGCCGGGCGGCGGCGGCGCCTCCACGTACGCGCGGGCCTCCTCGAGGGCGCGACGCACACCGTCGCGGGGCTGCTTGCGCTCCTGCTCGGGGGTGTCGGCGGACACCAGCGCCTCCGCGTCGTCGATCCCGGAACGCCATTGCGCCCACTGCAGCGCCACCTCGTCGGCGCCCAGCCTGCGCTGGGCGGGCCCCCAGCTGTCCGTGTTCGGCGGGGCCAGCGGAGGCCGGTCACCGTCCTCCTGGTCAGGGTCGTGCGGGGCTGGCACCCCCGGCGCGGCGACCGCGAGGGCCAGCGGCCAGCCCGGCAGCGCCGCGACGACGCTGCCCTCGTCGGGGGACAGGTCGTATTCCATCCCGCAGTCCCAGGAGGCGATGGCGACCGCGACGAGCGACACGTCGTCGATCACGACCGTCCAGCGCGCTCCGCCGGAGTCCTGCCCGAGCACCAGGCCGTAGCCCTCGGCGTACGGCTCGAGGCGCAGCGCCTGGCATGCGGCCGGGTAGTCGTCGCCGAGCACGCTCGGGAACTGCGCCGGTGTGAGCAGCGCCGCGGTCAGCACATACAGCGAGTCGTCGTCGACGGTTTCTTCCGCCCCGGCCACGGCAACCTCCCCATCCCATCGTCGTCGGCGCACCTTAACCAGTGGGTAACCCGCACGTCGAGGGCTCGCGGGCGCTAATTCGATCCGGTCCGATCCGCCCGCGGGAGGCCGAGGAGCTCACGCGCCACCGCCTCGACGGGCTCGTTCCGCTCCCTGGCGAGGGCGGTCACGGCGCGGCAGGCGAGCTGATTGATGCCGAAGACGAGCGCGTCGGGGTCGACCCAGCCCGCCGCTTCGTCCAGGCGGTCGTCGTCGTCCTCGATGCTTGCCGTCACATAGGTTGCGGCGGCTTCGAACAGGTTGTGCTGCCGCGCCGTGACCGCCCTCGAACGGACGGGGCGCGATGCGAGGAAGTTGCGGAGCCGAGCAAGCACGGGGACCACCTTCTCAGGGGCGGCAGACGCCGCCGACAGTTGAAGTCTTCCACTGTCGCACCGCGTTCGAACGGAGACGAGAGCGCCTGTGCGATCCCTGTTCTCGGGGGAGCCGCTTGTGTGCCGGCGACGGACGAAGCCCGACCGTGGCACCGCAGGGACGCGGTCAACCGACCCCGTCCGGTCCCAATCAGCCCTCTGGCACGCCCTCCTGACGCGTCGCCAGGACGAGGAACCGGTCGTCCTCGTCGACGTACAAGGTCATCGACCATCCCGAACCGGCCAGAAGAGGGCGCAGGTTGTCCTCCGCACGCAGATCGTCCGGAGTGATCTCACGGCCATGCCGCGCCGCGAGCGCCGCGCGACCCACCGGGTGGAAGAGGGCCAGCCGGCCGCCCGGCCGCACGACGCGGGCGAGTTCCCGCAGATCGTCCGCCGGCCGCAGCAGGTGGGAGATCAGGCCGGCGCCGAACACCGCGTCGAGAGAGCGGGCGCGCAGCGGTAGTCGGGCCACATCGGCGACCAGCAGCCGGCCGTGGGCATCGCGCCCCGCGCGACGGGCCTCGGCGAGCATCGCGGGGGTCAGATCGACGCCGAGGACCACGCCGGCTCGGCCCACCGCGGTCCGCAGGGCTTCGAGCGCGCGTCCGGTGCCGCAGCCCGCGTCGAGCACCGCGTCCCCGTGGCGGAGTCCGACCGCGGTGACGGCGGCGGCGTATGCGGGGCCGTCGTCGGGGAAGCGGCTGTCCCAGTCCGCAGCCCGGGCACCGAAGAACTCCTGCACCCGGGTGTGGTCATGGGCTGTGCGGTCATCTGCCATGCGCACCATGATCCGCCATGAGGAGCGGGGCGTCACTGCCCGATGCGGGGGAGCCGCACATGACCGAGCTGCGCACACGTTCGAGCGCGGCACGATCGTTCAGAAACATCTCTCTGTCATATTCCATCAGCTTTCGAACTGCGCCCCCGCCGTGCGCCCCCCTCGGGGCTAGCGTCCCTGAGCCATGGGACACCTGGACCACGCCGCCTTCGGCCTACTGACACCCGTGCTGTCGTACGCGATGGCCGTCATCGGCGCCGCCCTCGGGCTGCGCTGCACCGTGCGCGCTCTCTCCGCCACCGGCCGATCCCGGCGGAACTGGCTGATCACCGCAGCCTCCGCCATCGGCACCGGCATCTGGACGATGCACTTCGTCGCCATGCTCGGCTTCGCCGTCCGCGGCACCGACATCCGTTACAACGTGCCGCTGACGATCCTCAGCCTTGTCGTCGCCGTGCTCGTCGTCGGCGCCGGCGTCTTCTGTGTCGGCTACGGCCGCAACCGGGCCGTGGCCCTGCTGATCGGCGGACTCTCCACCGGTCTCGGCGTCGCCAGCATGCACTATCTGGGTATGGCCGCCCTGCGGCTGCACGGCACCGTCCACTACGACCCGCTTCTCGTCGCCCTGTCCGTGGCCATCGCGGTGGTCGCCGCGACCGCGGCGCTCTGGGCGGCGCTCAACATCAAGTCGCCTGTCGCGGTGGCGGTTGCCGCGCTCGTCATGGGGGCTGCCGTCAGCAGCATGCACTACACCGGAATGCTCGCGGTCGGCGTCGACGTCGCACCCGCCGAAGGGCACCTGCCCGGCGCCACCGCGATGCAGTTCATCTTCCCGCTGGCGGTCGGCCTCGGCTCCTACCTCTTCGTCACCGCCGCGTTCGTCGCGCTCTCCCCGACCGCCGGCGAACGCGCCGCCTACTTCACCGCCGAACAGGCCACGGACCACGGCCCGGAGACCACGGACAAGCCCGGACAGAACGTCGCCCACGCCTAGACAAGTCCGCCCGGACCGATCCGCCGAGACCCATACGGGCGACGCTGCCGCGCCCAGCATGTATCCGAGAACGAGGAGCCCATGCGCACACCCCGTACGCCCCAGGGCGGCGAGAGCCGGCCCCCGAACCCGCCGCCGACCGGGCCGGCCGTCCGGGGGCGACGGGCCCACGCCGGGCCCCCGGCCGTCGAGCACACCGGCCACGAACCGTATGCGGCGCCGCCGCGCCCGGACGCCGGACGCCGACGCCTGATGCCCCGCCCCAGGACGGTACGCGCCAAGATCATCTCGCTCCTGATGGTGCCCGTCCTGTCCCTGCTGGCCCTTTGGGGGTTCGCCACCGTCACCACCGCCCAGGACGTGACACGGCTCCGCCTGTCGCAACGGGTCGAGGCAGAGGTGGGCACGCCCGTCGCCCAGGCCGTCGCCGCCCTGCAGGCCGAAAGGCGTGCGGCCCTGCGCCGGCTGACGAACCCCACCGACGATCGGGCCTCCGCACTGCAACTCGAGGCGAAGCGTACCGACGAGGCCGTGCGCCGCCTTCGACTCGACGGCGCGCACACGGTCGCCGACGGCGGCGAGATACCCCGGGTCGTGGCCGAGCGCCTCGGCCGTTTCGTCTCCCTCGCCGGCGGGCTCGCCCCGACGCGGACCGCCGTCCTCGAGGGCAAGGTCTCGTGGGACAGGACGTACGAGAGCTACACCGACGTCGTCACCGCCGCCTTCGAGGTGTCCGGCGCGGTCGCGGGCGTTCAGGCCGGCGGTCCGGGCTCCGACGCGCGCGTTCTGCTCGAGTTCGTCCGGTCCGGCGAGATGCTCGCACGGGAGGACGCCCTGCTGTCCTCCGCACAGGCCGGCGGGACGTTCGACGCGAAGCGGCTACGCCTGTTCACGGGGGCAGCCGCCGCCCGTACGACCCTCGCCGAGAGCGCCGCCGCCGACCTGCGCGGTCCCGAACGCACGGCGTGGCGTGAACTCTCCGCACAGCCGGCCTACCGCCAACTGCGCGCCGCGGAGGACCGCGTGTCCGCATCCCCCGCCGGCCCCAAGGCGGCCACCGCCGTCGCCGCCGACGGCTGGGACCGGACACACAGCGCCGTGAGCGACGGCATGCGCGACATCGCCGCGCAGGCGCGCCGCAGCGCCGTCGACCGGTCCGACCCCACAAGCGGAGGCATCCTGACCGTCGCGGGCGCCGCCGTGCTCCTCGGACTGGTCGCCGTCGCCGCGTCGCTCGTCATCTCCGTACGCATCGGACGCGCCCTCGTCGTCGAACTCATCACCCTGCGCAACAGCGCTCTGGCGATCGCCCGGCGCAAACTGCCCCACGCCATGCGCCGCCTCCGGGCCGGCGAGCACATCGACATCCACGAGGAGGCCCCGCCCGGCGCACCGGCCGTCGACGAGATCGGACAGGTCTCGGAAGCGCTCGGCACCGTCCACCGGGCAGCCCTGAGCGCGGCCGTCGAGCGCGCCGAACTGGCCGGTGGCATCTCCGGCGTCTTCGTCAACCTCGCCCGGCGCAGCCAGACGCTCGTCCACCGCCAGCTCACGCTGCTGGACGCCATGGAACGGCGCGCCGACGATCCGGGCGAACTGGGCGACCTCTTCCGGCTCGACCACCTCACGACCCGTATGCGCCGCCACGCGGAAAGCCTGATCATCCTGTCCGGCGCCGCCCCCGGCCGGGCCTGGAGCACCCCTGTCCCGCTGACCAGCGTCGTCCGGGCCGCCGTCTCCGAGATCGAGGACTACGCGCGCATCGAGGTGCGAACCCTGCCCGAGACTGCCGTCGTGGGCGCCGCCGTCGCCGACGTCACGCATCTGCTGGCCGAACTGGTCGAGAACGCCGCCCAGTTCTCGCCGCCGCACACGAAAGTGCGCGTCAGCGGCGAGCCCGTCGGCAACGGCTACGCGCTGGAGGTCGAGGACCGCGGCCTCGGCATGGGCAAGGAAGCCCTGGCGGAGGCGAACCGCAGACTCGAGGAGTCAGAGGCCCTCGACCTCTTCGACAGCGACCGGCTCGGCCTGTTCGTCGTCAGCCGCCTCGCCTCCCGCCACGGCATCAAGGTCCATCTCCGCACGTCGCCCTACGGCGGCAGCACCGCTGTGATCCTGCTGCCCACCGACCTGCTCCAAAGCTCCCTGCCCGCCCCTGACAGCGCGAGCAAGCCCGCCGCCCGGCCGCAGGAGCAGCCGCCGCGGACCGCGCCGCGGCCCCCGGCGCCTCCCGCCGCCGCTCCTGCGCCCGCCCCCACCCCCATGGCCGCCCGCACCGCCCGTCCGGCGATCGGCGCACCGTCCGAGCCCCCCGCGCCCCAGACTCTGCGGGCCCTGCGCCTGCGTGAGACGTCTTCGCAGACCGGTGACGGCGAACTCCCGCGGCGCGTACGGCAGTCACATCTCGTACCGCAGCTGCGCGAAGCGCCCCCGAAGGAGCAGCAGCGCAGCACCCGCACGGACGACGGCCCCGCGCACCGCACCCCCGAACTGGTCCGCGACCGGATGACCGCGTACCGCAACGGCTGGACCAGAGGCGGCGGAACCGTGCCGGGCCCGACCGCTCCAGGCACTGAAGGAGAGCACGCATGACCGAATACGAGACAGCCGCGGCCCACTACCGGTTCGGCGACCTCGACTGGCTGCTGGACGATCTCGTACTGCGTGCCGGGCAGGTCCGGCACGCAGTCGTGCTGTCCAATGACGGCCTGCCGGTGGGCGCGTCCCAGGCGCTGAGCCGCGAGGACGCGGAGCACCTGGCCGCCGTGGCGTCCGGTTTCCACAGCCTGGCAAAGGGCGCGGGACGCCACTTCCGCGCCGGCGGCGTACGCCAGACGATGGTGGAGATGGACGACGGCTTCCTCTTCGTGGCCGCCGCGGGAGACGGATCCTGCCTGGCCGTGCTCACCTCCGCGGCCGCCGACATCGGGCTGATCGCCTACGAGATGGCCCGCCTCGTCAAACGCGTCGGCGAACACCTGCGCACGCCGCCACGCGTCGACGCGACATGAGCGGCACCGGCGCCGGGCCCGCCGGCAGCCAGTGGTACGACGCCGCGGCGGGCCCGCTGGTCAGGCCCTACGCGATGACCGGCGGCAGGACCAAGCCCGGGCCCAGCAACGTGCGCTTCGACCTCATCGCCCTCGTCGTCGTGGACCCGGCGGGCGCCGACGTCGACGACGACTCCCTCCTCGGCCCCGAGCACCGGGTGCTGCTGACCCTGTGCCGGTCCGAGACACAGTCGGTCGCGGAACTCGCCGCCGACGCCGACCTGCCCGTCGGCGTCGTGCGGGTGCTGCTCGGAGACCTGCTCGAAGCCGGACACGTCAAGGTCAGCCGTCCCGTCCCGCCCGCGCAGCTGCCGGACGAGCGGATTCTCAGGGAGGTGATCGAGGGACTGAGGGCGTTGTGAGACCCAGCCGCGGCACTGCGCACGGGAGAGCGGGCGGGCGGAAGCCGGGCCGGCTCAGGCGCAGGAGCAGCCGGGTCGGCACCAGGACGTGCGGCAGCCGGTCAGCTCCGGGAGGTGCGGCGCTCCCAGTCCGCCCGGGTCAGCGCGTACTCCACATCCCCCAGTTCGGAGCCCTCGATCACATCGGGCCACTCCTCGAAGAAGGTGCGCACGAAGCTCAGGCCGGACTTCTCCATCACCCGACGCGAACGGGTGTTGACCGTCATCGTGTTGGCGGTCACCCGCTCCACACCCAGCTCGGAGAAACCCTTGTCGATCAGTGCCCGCGACCCCTCCGTCGCCAGTCCTCGCCCCCAAGCGGCGCGGCCCAGACGGTACCCCAGCTCGATCTCCCGGCAGCTGTCGTCGGCCTCGGGGCGGAAAACGAACCAGCCGAGGAACGCCCCCGAACCGCGGTCCTCGGCCGCCCAGAAGCCCGGCCGGCCGAGGCAGGGATAGCCGTGGAGGAAGCGCGGCATGATCTCGCCCTCGACCTCCCCGTCCGAGGAGGGGCGGCCGCCGTTGATGTAGCGCATGACCTCACAGTCGTCGACGACGCCGCGCACATGACCGGCGTCGGCGTTCGTGAAGGCACGCAGCGTCAGACGGTCGGTCTCCAGGAAGACATGCATGCCCCGATCATCGTCGGCCCGTCACCGGCCGGCCATCGAATTTCCCGGCGCCGATCCCGGTGCCTGTTCCTGCCGCCCCGGGCACTTTGACCCCCGCACAACCACACCGGAGAGAAGCGACCGATGGACTCCCACACCCTGGACAGCACCGATGAGGACACGACCGCCCTCGCATTGAAGATCCTCGTCGCCGGCGGCTTCGGCGTCGGCAAGACCACCCTGGTCGGCGCGGTCAGTGAGATCAGGCCACTGCGCACCGAGGAACAGCTCAGCCGGGCAGGCCGCACCGTCGACGACACCGAGGGCGTCGACCGCAAGACCACGACGACCGTCGCCATGGACTTCGGGCGCATCACCATCCGCTCCGGGCTGTCGCTGTACCTCTTCGGCACACCGGGCCAGGACCGCTTCTGGTTCCTGTGGGACGAGCTCTCGCAGGGGGCCCTCGGCGCCGTGGTCCTCGCCGACACCCGGCGGCTGTGCGACTGCTTTCCCGCTGTCGACTACTTCGAACACCGCCGGATCCCGTTCGTCGTCGCCGTGAACTGTTTCCCCGGCGCCCGGACCTTCGCCGCCCAGGACGTCTCCCGCGCCCTCGATCTCGACGAGGGAACCCCCGTCGTCCTGTGCGACGCGAGGAAACGCGACTCGGGCAAGGAGGTACTCGTGCGCCTCGTCGAATACGCCGGGCGGGTGCACACGGCACGCATGCTGGACTCGGTCGCACCGCTGCAATGACGGCGTCCGGGAGCCGGCGCACCTTGCCCTGCGCCGCCCCGTGCGAAAGGCTTACGGGCAAACGCGAGGCCACGGGGAACGTAAATGCGGGGAGGACGACGGACCATGGCGTTGGACAAGGGACTCGACTGGCTGCTGGACGACCTGACGCAACGGGTCGAACACATCAGGCACGCACTCGTGCTGTCCAACGACGGTCTGGTGACGGGCGCCAGCACCGGACTGGCCCGCGAGGACGCGGAACACCTCGCCGCCGTCTCCTCAGGCCTGCACTCCCTCGCGAGAGGGTCCGGCCGGCACTTCCGTGCGGGCCGGGCACGCCAGACGATGGTCGAGTTCGACGAAGCCCTGCTGTTCGTGACGGCGGCGGGCGAAGGCAGCTGTCTGTGCGTGCTCAGCGCCGCGGAGGCGGACGTCGGCCAGGTCGCGTACGAGATGACGCTGATGGTCAACCGGGTGGGCGAGCACCTCGGCGTCGCGGCGCGGCAGCCCGGCGGCAGCCCCTTCTGACACCTTTCTGACCCCTGTCACCTGCGGCTCGAGGAGTTGTCCACAGGGTCGGGCGGGATGTCGCAGCTCCGGGCTACGGTCGTCACCGAGAGTTTTCACAGCTCACGGGGGAGATCGTCATGGCAGTACGGCATGCAGCCCGTCGCGGCTTCGCGCTCGGCCGGGCAGCGCAGGAACTGGGCCTCAGGCGCGGTGAGTTGGACCTGGCGCTGGAGCTGGGTGAAGTGCGTGCGGCACCGGAGGCGAGCGGGGGACCACCCCGGATCGACCGGCAGGAGATCGACCGTCTCCACGGCGAGCCGGGCTTCCCCGACGCCCTCCGGGAGCGGCTGCGGACGGTGGGCACGGCCCAAGGGGCCGAGCTCGCCGCCATCAGTCAGGGCCGGTTCCTCAAACTCGCCCGCACCGGCCACTTCACTCCGGTCCGGTTCTACGTCAACCGCTATCACGCGGTGGTCTGGCTCTATCTCGCCGAGGAGGTGGCCGACTTCGCCCGGGAGCACGCCGATCTGCTGACCGGCGTGACACCGCCGCGGGTCCGGGCCGTGCTCGCGGCGGGCGAGGTGTACACGAGGATCGCGGCGACGCTGGCCGGGGCATTCTTCCTCGGCATCCTCGCAGTGGGGAACGTTGCCACCCGGCATGACCGCACCGCGCAGCCGGCCGTCGTG
>NZ_JBEXRZ010000159.1:0-16269 GCF_040613325.1 Streptomyces sp. NPDC006283
GCCGAGGGCTCTCCGCCCAGGTCGCGCACCGTCCGCACCAGCGAGTCGCGCCGGGCCTGGTGCGCGGCGTGCGCGGCGGCGGCCTCGTTCTCCCGGTCGTCTCCGACCCGGCCGCCGACCACCTTGCCGGACCGCGCGCAGGCGTCGCGGGCGGCGTCAGTCCGCGGCGGAGACGGGAACGGGCTCAGCCTGGGGCGCCTGTGCCGGGGCCGCCGCTGCCTTCTTGGCGCGGCTCTTGAGCACCAGCATCGACGTGACGCCGATGAGTACCGCGAGCACGAGCCCCAGCCAGGAGAACCGCTTGAGCCAGGCCTCGGCGACGATACCGACGGAGTAGACGACGGCCGTCGTGCCGCCCGCCCACAGGATCCCGCCGAAGACGTTGGCGATGAGGAACTTCCAGTACGGCATCCGCAGAACACCCGCGAGCGGTCCGGCGAAGATCCTCAGCAGGGCGACGAAGCGGCCGAAGAACACCGCCCACATGCCCCACTTCTCGAACGAGCGCTCCGCCATCGCGATCTGCGCCTCGCCGAAGTGTTTGGGGAATCGCGCGCCGAGCCAAGCCAGCAGTGGCCGGCCGCCCTTGCGGCCGATGGCGTAACCGATCGAGTCGCCGATGATCGCGCCGGCTGTCGCGCAGGTGCCCAGGATGTACGGGTTGATGTCGCCGTGCTGCGAGGCGAGCAGCGCCGAGCTGACGAGAACGATCTCTCCGGGCAGCGGGATACCTAGGCTCTCGAGCCCGATGACAACCCCCACCAGGAGGTAGATGCTGACCGCGGGGACGGTCTCGAGCCACTCCTGGACGTGCAACGCCGGTTCCTTCCGATTTCCACCGGGCCGTCGCCCGGCATGCGGCCCCTGTCGGCGCACGCCGGGCAGCCTACCTGGTCGCCCCGGTGCCGTGCGGAGCGCGAAGAGCCGCCCCGGCACCTCGCGGGCGTCGGGGCGGCCCTGCCGGCCGGGGCCGGTCTCAGCTGTTGGGGCGCAGCGTCCAGATGATCGTCATGTCGCCGGTCACGGCACCGTCCGCGCGCTGGATGTCGACGGTCACCGGGAACTCGGGGCGCTGTCCCGCGTCCAGTTCCTTCACCACGTCGGCGATGGGGCGACCGAGCGTCGCGGTCGCGGTGAGGACACCCTTGGCGAGCTTCTTGTAGCTGGTCTCGGCCTTCACAGGAAGCGGCACCGCGCGGCCGAGCTGGTCACCGAAGGCGGCGAGCACGACGGCACCGCTGGCGGACTCGGCGAGGGTGAACATCGCGCCGGCGTGCGGGCCGCCGACGTGGTTGTGGTACTCGGGGTCGTCGGGCAGGCGGAGGACCGCTCGCTCGGCCGTGGTCTCCAGATACTCCAGCTTGAGGGTCCGGACCATGGGAACGGTGGCGGCGAGCAACTCGCCGACGGACATCTGTGCGTCGCTCATGGCGCGATGTTACCCATGAGTAGAACTCTTTGACCATCCCCTGACAGGGGCCGGACGTAGAAGTGCCGGACCCACCCCTCTATCGTTACTCGCCATGTGGCCAGGACAGCAGCCGCCCGGGGGCGAGCAGAACCCGCAGGACCAGAACCCGTACCAGCAGCCGGGGTACCAGCAGCCGAATCCGTATCAGCAGCCCGGATACCAGCAACCGGGGTATCAGCAGCCCAATCCGTACCAGCAGCCGACTGCACCGCAGCACGCCGTTCCCGGCCAGATGCCGGGAGCCCCGCAGCCGTCCGGCAACGACAAGAAGAAGACGACGATCGTGGCCGTCGTCGCCGCCACGGCCGTCGTGGCGACCGCGGTGATCACCGGTGTCGTCGTGCTGAAGAAGGACGACGACAAGACGTCCGACAAGGGCGCCGACGTCTCCGCTTCGAAGCCGGCAGAGCCCGAGAAGTCCAAGGACACCGAGGACCCGGCGCCCGCCCCGACCGAGAACCCGCGCGGTGGTGACGCGGCCAAGCCGACCATCGCCGGCTGGAAGGTCGTCACCAACCCCAAGCACGGCACACAGTTCGACGTGCCCCCGGAGTGGGAGGTCGCCGGCTCCGGAGTGGCCACCGGCTTCGAGGACGAGAAGGCCGGCGACGGTTCACCCGTCGTCGTCATGTCCGCCCCGGCCCACTACAAGAGCAAGTGGTGCCTCTTCGACTCCGACAAGGACGGCTCCGAAGAGGACTACGGCATGGCCACTACCGGCACCAAGGGCGGCAAGGGCGCCAAGGACACCGCGGAGGCCGCCTACAACGAGGCCGGCAACTGGGTGTGGGCGGGCTACGCCCAGACCGAGCCCAAGGGCACCGTGAAGATCACCGAGGCGAAGGACTACACGACGAAGTCCGGCCTCAAGGGCAGCGTTGCCACCGCTACCGCCGTCGGCGTCAAGAAGAAGAACAAGTGCTCGACCGACGGTAAGTCGATCGCGTTCAGCTTCAAGAACCCCAAGGGCGACTTCGCCAGCTGGGTCCTGTACTCCAACACGGGAGTGCCGGACGAGGTGCCCGAGGCGACGATGCAGCAGATCCTCAGCACGGTACGGCTGGCGGGCGGCACGTCGGCCGGCTGACCCGCCGCGCCGCGCATCCTTCGCCCACGCGGGACCGGTGCGTAAGTCGTTTGGCAAGCCCGGGCGGCAGCGGGGATAGTCCTCCGGTGACTTCTCCCGCCGCCGCGTCCCGCCGCGCCTCTCGCCGTCCGGAGTGGGCAGGCCGCAACTACACACTGCTGACCGCCGCCGCGATCATCACCAACCTGGGAAGCCATGGTGCGCTGATCGCGGCGGCGTTCGCCGTTCTCCAGTCCGGTGGCGACGGAGGCGACGTCGGACTGGTGGCCGCCGCCCGCACACTCCCCCTGGTCCTCTTCCTGTTGATCGGCGGGGCGATCGCGGACAGGCTGCCGAGACACCGGGTGATGGTCGCGGCCAACGCCCTCAACTGCGTATCGCAGGGCCTGTTCGCGTTCGTCGTTCTGGCGGGTGAGCCGCAGCTCTGGCAGATGATGCTGCTGACCGCCCTCTGCGGCACCGGGCAGGCGTTCTTCAACCCGGCCGCGGAGGGCATGCTGATGTCCAGCGTCAGCGGCGACCACGCGAGCCGGGCCTTCGCGCTGTTCCGGATGGCCATGCACGGCGCCGCCATCGGCGGTGCCGCGCTCGGCGGCGCGATGATCGCAGCGGTCGGGCCGGGCTGGGTGCTCGCCGTGGACGCCGCCGCGTTCGCGGTCGCGGGCGCGCTCCGGGCCTTTTTGCATGTGGGCCACATCCGGCCGCGGGAGGCAGGCGGGGGTCTGCTCGCCGATCTGCGGGACGGCTGGAAGGAGTTCACGGGCCGGCCGTGGCTGTGGGCCGTCGTGGCTCAGTTCTCCGTGGTCGTCGCCGTCGTCGGAGCCGCCGAATCCGTGTACGGGCCGCTGGTCGCCAGGGACGAACTGGGCGGCGCGGCGCCCTGGGGGGTGGCGCTCGCGGCGTTCGGCGTGGGCACGCTGGTCGGGGCGCTCCTGATGATGCGGTGGAAACCACGGCGCCTGCTGCTCGCCGGAACCCTGTGCGTCTTCCCGCTCGCCGCGCCGTCCGCGGCGCTCGCCGTACCGCTGCCGGTGGCGGGCCTCGCTGCGGTGATGTTCGTCAGCGGTGTGGCGATCGAGGTGTTCGGCGTCGCCTGGATGACGGCGCTCCACCAGGAGATCCCCGAGGAGATGCTGTCCCGCGTCTCCGCGTACGACTGGTTCGGTTCGGTGGCCATGCTGCCGCTGGCGACGGCGATCGCCGGCCCGGCGGAGAGTCTGTTCGGCCGCCGCGAGTCGCTGCTGGGGTGTGCGGCGCTGGTGGTGCTGGTGACGGCGGCGGTGCTGTTCGTACCGGACGTCCGGAACTTGACGCGGCGGGACGGGGGGCCGGTGGCGGCGGGCCCGGTGCGCGGCCCGGAACCGGGGGCTCCTTCCGCGGACCCCGGGGCCGGGGCCATCGATGGCATCGAGCCTGTCAGCCAGGCCTGGGCTCCTCCTACGGCCGCCAAGCCGTAGGAGGACGGTGAGGACACCGCGCGAAGCGCGGTACGGGGCCCGGGCCTGCCCCGGTTCGGGAAGTGAGCCCTACGGCCGCGGCGGTAGGGAGGTCGGGGGCAGCCCCGCGCGCCGCACCACGTCAGCCCACGGTGAACGCGCCCCCCGGCGGCTTGGGCGAGCCCACCGCCGACGCGTCGTCGACCGGCTCCGCGTCACGCATCAGCCGCGCCAGCCCACTCCCTTGTTCCACGCGCGCCGGAAACGTGTCCGACGCCGTCCGGCGCGCCAGCGACGCCGTGTCGATCGGGGACTGCGACGCCAGAAGAACCGCGTTGCCGAAGCGGCGGCCGCGCAGCACCGCAGGCTCCGCGATCAGCGCCAGTTCGGAGAACACCTCGGCGAACGTGGCCAGTTGGGAGCGGAGGAAGGCGAACGGCGCGCCGTCTGCGAGGTTCGCGGCGTAGATGCCGCCGGGCCGCAGCACCCGCTCGGCGGCCCGCGCGTACGCGACCGTGGTGAGGTGCGCCGGGACACGGGAGCCCCCGAAGACGTCCGCGATCAGCATGTCGAACGAGTCCGCCGGCGACCGCTCCACCCAGTCCCGCGCGTCCGCCGCGTGCACGGTGACGTCGGAGTGCGCCGGCATCGGCAGATGCTCCGCGACCAGGGCGACGAGCCCGGCGTCGTACTCGATCACGTCCTGCCGGGAACCCGGCCGGGTGGCGGCGACGTAGCGGGGCAGGGTGAGCGCGCCGCCCCCGAGGTGCAGCAGTGACAGCGGCTCGCCCTCGTCGGCGGCGCAGTCGACGACGTGGGCGAGCCTGCGTACGTACTCGAACTCCAGGTGCACGGGGTCGTCGAGGTCGACGTACGACTGGGGTGCGCCGTCGACGGTCAGCAGCCAGGCCCGGTCCCGGTCCACGTCGGGCATGAGCTTGGCGGTGCCGCCGTCGACGGCGCGCAGGACGGGAATGGGCTCGTTCACCAGCCCATTGTCCCGTCCCGCGCCCCCGCGTCCCGTCCGGTGCCCCGACTTACAGCACGGTCGTCACCGTCCCCGCCCCCACCGTGCGGCCGCCCTCGCGGATGGCGAAGCCGAGCCCGGGCTCCAGCGGCACGTCCCGTCCGAGGTCGACGGTCACCGTGACCGTGTCGCCCGGCCGTGCCACGCCCGTCCCGCCGAGGTCGATGTCGCCGACGACGTCCGCGGTGCGGATGTAGAACTGCGGCCGGTAACCCGTGGAGACCGCGGTGGTCCGGCCGCCCTCTCGGGCGGACAGGACGTAGACCTGCGCCGTGAAGCGCCGGCTGGGGACGACACTGCCCGGCGCCGCGACGACATGTCCGCGCCGCACCTGGTCGCGGTGCAGTCCGCGCAGCAGCAGCGCGACGTTGTCCCCGGCCTCGGCGGACTCCATCGGCTTGCCGAAGGTCTCCAGACCGGTGACGACCGTCTCGGTGTCCGCGCCGAGCACCTCGACACGGTCGCCGACCCGCACGGTGCCCCGCTCTACGGCGCCGGTGACGACGGTGCCGCGCCCGGTGATGGTGAGGACGTTCTCGACCGGGAGCAGGAACGGCGCGTCGGTGTACCTGACGGGCATCGGCACGTAGGTGTCGACGGCGTCGAGCAGCGCTTCCACGGCAGCGGTCCAGCGCGGGTCGCCCTCCAGCGCACGCAGCCCGGACACCCGCACCACCGGTGCCGCTTCGCCGCCGTACCCGTGGGCGGTGAGCAGCTCGCGGATCTCGAGCTCGACGAGGTCGGTCAGCTCGTCGTCGCCGGCGTCCGCCTTGTTGATGGCGACGACGATGTGGTCGACGCCCACTTGGCGGGCGAGCAGTACGTGCTCCGCGGTCTGTGGCATGACGCCGTCGAGCGCGGAGACGACGAGGATCGCCCCGTCGAGCTGTGCGGCGCCGGTGACCATGTTCTTCACGTAGTCGGCGTGGCCCGGCATGTCGACGTGCGCGTAGTGGCGGGTGTCGGTCTCGTACTCGACGTGCGCGATGTTGATGGTGATCCCGCGCTTGGCCTCCTCGGGCGCCCGGTCGATGCGGTCGAACGGTACGAAGGTGCCGGTCCCCCGGTCGCTGAGGACCTTGGTGATCGCGGCGGTCAGGGTGGTCTTGCCGTGGTCGACGTGGCCCATGGTGCCGATGTTCAGATGCGGCTTGGTCCGCACGTATGCCGTCTTGGGCATGGCGAGGTGGTTCCTTCCCGGAACTCGAAGTGTGTGGGACCCCTGGGCCTGGCCGACCCTCCCCCTGTGGGGTCCGCCGGAATGTCGGGGAAGGGTCAGCTTCGGGCGCCGTCGAGGGGTGCCGATGCGGCACCGGCGACTGCGACTGCGGTCGCGGCAGCGGCGACTGCTGCAGCAGCCGCGAGGAATGCGGCAGCCTTCGGCGCGTCCGCGACTGCGGACGGCGCTGCGAGGAAGGCGTACCGGAACATGCGTTGATGATCGCGCACCCCGGGGGCCGGGTCGAATGGTTTTCCCGGTGGGGCAGTTCGGCCGCCCGCGCCCGTCAGAGGTGCTTGGTCGCCTCGCGGACGGACAGCGGCGACAGACGGTCGCGCGCGCCGGCGACGAAGTCGCGCACCGCGTCCGGGTCGGTCTTGGCGTACTCGCGCAGTGCCCAGCCGATCGCCTTGCGGATGAAGAAGTCGGGGTGGCCGGCACTGCGCAGGCAGTACTGGAACAGCCGTTGGGTGTCGGTCGCCTGCCGGAAGCGCAGCTGATGGAGGAGTGCCGTGCGGGCGACCCACAGGTCCTCGTCGTCGATCCACTCGTCCATAACGCTCCGCAGAGCCGGATCCGCGGCGACGAGGGGTCCGACGACATGGACGGCGAGTACGTCGACGGTGTCCCACCAGGGCACCGTGACGACGAGCCGTCGCGCCACGGGCAGAAAGCCGGAGGAACAGCGGCCGGCATGGCGGCGCAGATAGTCGGCGGCGAAGTAGTGGTATTCGCGTTCGGGCAGGGCCCAGCAGCGCAGCGCGATCGCCGTGCAGTCGTCCTCGTCCGGCCGCGGGGTTCTGTCGAGGACCGTGCGGGACAGTGCGCGGCGCTCGGGAGTGGGGATGCCGAGGAAGGGGGCGACGCCCTTCATGTACGCGGCGGCCTGCGCCGCTCTGCCGGCGTCCGCAGCGGCGGGGTACACGCGCACGAGCCGCTCCATGACGGTGTCGGCGAGTTCGCTGCGCGGTACGGCATGCGTCATACGGCACAGATTACGGCGATCACAGGCGGCTGTCGGTTAGTCTCCCCGGATGTTCGACCCCGTCCCCAGGCCGGCATCCGGTCTCGCCATCCGTTGCACCAGGGCCCTGTTCTCGCCCTGGTCGCGGTTGGCCCTGCTCGCGGTGCTGCTGGCCTCCGCGGCGGTGAGCGTCGTGCTGTACGAGCCGCAGAGGCTGCTCTCGGCAGGCTGGCCACCGCAGTTGAGCGGTGCGGCGGCCGTGGTGCTGTTCGGTGTCGGATACGGGGTGTGCACCGCCGCGTTCGTGCCGCGCCCGATCCTGAACCTGGCGGCGGGCGCACTGTTCGGTTCTCAGGCAGGGCTCGTGGCGGCGCTCGCGGGCACGGTGCTGGGCGCCGGAATCGCCTTCACGCTGGGCCGGTTGCTCGGCCAGGAGGCGCTGCGGCCACTCCTGCGGGGCCGCTGGCTGAAGGCGGCGGACGGACAGCTCAGCCGACACGGTTTCCGTTCCATGCTCGCGATCCGGCTGTTCCCGGGGGTGCCGTTCGCCGCGGCCAACTACTGCGCGGCCGTGTCCCGTATGGGATACCTGCCGTTCCTTCTGGCGACTGGTCTGGGCTCGATCCCGAACACCGCGGCGTACGTGGTGGCCGGCAGCCGGGCCGGCTCGCCGACGTCGCCGGCGTTCCTGATCGCGATGGGCTTCATCGTGGTGACGGGACTGGCGGCGGCCGCGGTCGCCTGGACCAAGCGCCACCGGCTCCGCGGCGCCGATCACTGATCCGGCGCCGACCGCTCCTCCGGGACGACTTGTACGGGGGCATCCGGCAGACCCCCGTACAAGCCCTTCATTTCGGGACGCTACGCTGCCACCCGGCGCCGGCCCGATGACATTACGTGAGGCGTGTCTCACGGGTCATGTGCTTCGCGCGTCCGACAGACCGTGATCAGCTCTTGGGTGGCGTAGTTTCATGTCTTGGTTCGAATCATTCATCCTCGGGCTGGTCCAGGGGCTGACCGAGTTCCTCCCCATCTCCTCCAGCGCGCATCTGCGGCTCACCGCGGCCTTCGCGGGCTGGCACGATCCCGGTGCCGCGTTCACCGCGATCACCCAGATCGGTACGGAGACGGCCGTGCTGATCTACTTCCGCAAGGACATCGCGAGGATCCTCTCGGCCTGGTTCCGCTCGCTCACCGACAAGGCGATGCGCAGCGACCACGACGCCCAGATGGGCTGGCTGGTGATCGTCGGCTCGATCCCGATCGGTGTGCTGGGCGTCACGCTCAAGGACCAGATCGAGGGCCCCTTCCGTGATCTGCGGCTCATCGCCACGACCCTGATCGTCATGGGCATCGTCCTCGGCATCGCGGACCGGCTCGCCGCCCGTGACGAGGCGGGCGGCCGGCACCGGGTCGTCAGGGAGCGCAAGACGCTCAAGGACCTGAGCGTGCGGGACGGTCTGATCTACGGCGTCTGCCAGGCGATGGCCCTGATCCCCGGCGTCTCCCGCTCGGGTGCGACGATCAGCGGTGGTCTGCTGATGGGCTACACCCGTGAGGCGGCGGCCCGTTACTCGTTCCTGCTGGCGATCCCGGCCGTGCTGGCGTCCGGGCTCTTCGAGCTCAAGGACGCGGGCGAGGGACATGTGGCGTGGGGCCCGACCGTCTTCGCGACGATCATCGCCTTCGGGGTGGGCTACGCGGTGATCGCTTGGTTCATGAAGTTCATCACTACGAAGAGCTTCATGCCGTTCGTGATCTACCGGATTCTGCTCGGAATCCTGCTGTTCATCCTGGTCGGAACGGATGTGCTGAGCCCGCACGCCGGCGAGTCGGCCGGCTGAGCCGTTCCTTCGAGGGGGCGACGTCCGTCAGAGCCAGGCCGTAGCCTGAAGCCATGTCCCCCATTCCCAGCGAGTCCGAATCCGAAACCACGTCCGCCTCCGAGCTGAACGCGCGCATCCGAGAGCTGTGGGCCGACGGCACACTGCCCGAGGACCGGCGACCGGAGTACGAGGCGCTGGTTGTGGAGTGGGCAGCCGCTGCGCTCGAGGACGTACGGCCGGCCGCATAAGGCCTCCCCTCTCCGGCCCTGCCCCCACCGGGCCGGCCCCGGAACCTGCGGTCCGCCATGGACCGGGCTGCGATCATCACGCCGCCGGAGCACCCTGGGGGCATGGCCTGGCAGGCACCGATCGTCGTGCACCCGCCGTCCCCGGGAGGCGGGCGGCGCGTCACCGTACGCGGTGAGATCGTCGGACTGGCTCGCAGTGACAGGGATCTCGTCGAGTTTCTGCGGCGGGCCGGGCTCGAGGACGCGGACATGCTGCTCGACGATCCGCATCTCGTCGAATGGCGCGGCGCCGGCGCCCACCACGGCTACGCAGCCTGAGGCGCACGGGCACCCCCGCCACGGCCACGCCGCCTGAAATGCGCGGCACCCCTCCCGGCGCACCCCTCCCGGCGCCGCCGAGCGGCCCGGGGGGCGCGGCACCTCGTCCGCGCTCGGCTAGCCTGAGTGCACGATGAACCGTTTGACCACGCCATGGGGTGCGTTCGAGCTCGCCCGTTTCCCCGAGGACCCCCGCGACACGCTCCGCGCCTGGGACGCCGCAGACGAGTACCTCCTGCGGCACCTGCACGGCATCGACGACTCCGCGCCGACGGACCTGTCCGGCACGGTCGCCGTCGTCGGCGACCGGTGGGGTGCCCTCGCCACCTCGCTCGCGGAGCACCGCCCCGTACAGATCACCGATTCGTTCCTCTGCCAGGAGGCGACCCGCGGCAATCTGGCGCGCAACGGCCTCGCCGCGGACAGTGTGCGGCTGCTCACCGCGAGGGACACGCCGCCGGAGCGCGTCGACGTGCTTCTCGTGCGCGTGCCCAAGAGTCTCGCGCTGCTCGAGGACCAACTGCACCGCCTCGCGCCCTCCGTGCACGCGGACACCGTCGTCGTCGGCACGGGCATGGTCACGGAGATCCACACGTCCACGCTCAAGCTGTTCGAGCGCATCCTCGGGCCGACCAGGACGTCCCTCGCGGTGAAGAAAGCCCGGCTGATCTTCTGCACGCCGGACCCGAAGATCGCCCCCGTCCCCAGCCCGTGGCCGCTGCGGTACGCCCTGCCGTCCGACATCGGCACGCTCGCGGGCCGCACGGTGACGAACCATGCGGGCATCTTCTGCGCGGAGCGCCTCGACATCGGCACCCGCTTCTTCCTGCGCCATCTGCCGCAGCACCAGGGCCCGGAGCGGGTCGTCGACCTGGGCTGCGGAAACGGCGTGGTCGGCACGGCGGCGGCGCTGGCCAACCCGGATGCGAACCTGACGTTCGTCGACGAGTCGTATTCCGCGGTGGCCTCGGCGAGAGCCACCTTCTACGACAACATGCCCGGCGGCGAAGCCGAGTTCCTCGTGGGCGACGGACTGTCCGCCCTCCCCGGCGGTTCGGTCGACCGTGTGCTGAACAACCCGCCGTTCCACTCGCACCGGGCGACGACCGACACGGCGGCCCGCCGGATGTTCGCCGACGCACGCCGCGTACTGCGTGAGGGCGGCGAGCTCTGGGTCGTCGGCAACCGACACCTCGGGTACCACGTGCGGTTGCGGCGGATGTTCGGGAACTGTGAAGTGGTCGCCGGCGACCCGAAGTTCGTCGTCCTGCGGGCCGTCAGGACCTGAGGAGCCGACGGCCTCAGGGCTCCGTTCCCCGAGGTCGCCAGGCGCTCTGCCCGCCGTGCGGCGCTGAATTTGTCAGCGGGCGGCCGGGGCTCAGGCCTTTTCCTCCTGCCACCGGGCGTACGGGACACGGGAGATCTCGCGCACCTCGCCGAGCGTGCCCCACTCGTCCTTGCCGAGCCGCGCCAGCGGTGCCAGCCGCGTCACCACCGGGTGGCCGTCCGCCATGACGTCGGCGTCGACCGCGGCGTGAACGACCCTGCCGAAGACGACGGTCGAGTCGCCGAGCCGTACGGTGCTGTGCAGTTCGCACTCCAGGGCCACGGGTGACGCCGCCACGCGCGGCGGACGCACCCGGAGGCTCGGCTCCCTCGCGATGCCGACCGCGTCGAACTCGCTGACCCCCCGGGGGAAGTCCGTCGCGGTGGCGTTGATCTGCTCGAACAACGGCTCGGGCGCGAAATTCACCACGAACGAGCCGGTTTCCTCGATGTTGCGCAACGAGTCCTTGCGCCCGACCGAGGTGAACTGGACGACCGGTGGTGCCACGCAGGAGATCGTGAAGAAGGAGTGCGGGGCGAGGTTGTCGGTACCTTCCGCGGACGTGGTGGACACCCAGGCGATGGGCCTGGGCACGACAGTGGCGGTCAGCAGCCGGTAGAAGCCGTCACGGTCGCAGTGGGCGGGGTCGACATCGATGCGCATGGGTGGAGTATGGCCGGTTGCCGACACCGGGAGGGTGACGGGTGTGCACGGCTCTTGGCCTGGCACCCCGCCTGCCCGAGACTGACCCGATGACGCAGCGCGTGGATCTCGCGACCGTGATGGACAGGCTGGCCGTCGACGACCTCGTCACCAGCTATGCCGTGGCCGTCGACGACGGCGACTGGGACACCTATCGAGCACTGTTCACCCGGGACGGCCGCGCCGACTACCGCGGCTCGGGCGGGATCGAGGGCCCGGCCGCCGAGGTGGCCGAATGGCTTTCGCGGACGATGCGCCTCTTCACCGTTCGTCAGCACCTCATCGTCAACCGGCGGGTGAGCATCCAGGATCTCGGCGGATATCCGGGCGATCGCGCCGAGGTGCGGGCCGACTACATCAATCCGATGCGGCTCGAGTCGGGCGACGACTTCGTCTCGGGCGGTCGCTACGGCTTCGGTCTGGCGCGTACGGACACCGGCTGGCGGCTGCGTTCCGTGGTGATCGAGGAGAAGTGGCGACGGGCGGGTGGGATGCCGGACAACGCCTGAGGCGCAGGAGGCGCACTGTTCGCCCGTGCGGATCCTCGCGCACACTGGGGGTGGACGGCTCGTGGCCCCTTGAGCCGGGCGAGGAGGCGCTCCATGCGGATTCCGGTCGGCCAGCGGGTGCGGCGGACGTGGCAAGCGCGGTGGCGCGGGCACGGAGCCGGACCCGGACAGGCGCTGCTGCGCGAGCAGGGGCCCCGGCAGGATGCCGGGCAGCCGCCGGTGCTCCTGCGCTCGCGGAGAGCCCGCGGTGCCGCGGCCGTCGTCGCCGGGGCTCTGCCGGCCCTCGCCTTTCCGGAGCCGTCGCTGTGGTGGTTCGCCTATCTGGCCCTCGTGCCGTGGATGCTTCTGCTGCGTACCGCGTCGTCCGCTCGCATCGCGGCGGTGGAGGGATGGCTCGGCGGTGCCGGTTTCATGATCGCCGTGCACCATTGGCTGCTGCCGAGCCTGCATGTGTTCCTTCTCGTGCTGGCCGCGTTCCTGGGGCTGCTGTGGGCGCCCTGGGGCGTGCTGGTGCGGTCGATGCTCGGTGGAGCACCGTCCCTCGCTCGCGCTGCGGCCGCCGTCGCGGTCGTCCCGGCCGGCTGGCTCATGATCGAGCTGGCCCGGTCGTGGGAGGGACTCGGCGGACCCTGGGGTCTGCTGGGTGCCAGCCAGTGGGAGGTGCCGCCGGCCCTGCGTCTCGCGTCCGTGGGCGGCGTATGGCTGGTGAGCCTGCTGGTGGTCGCGGTCAACACGGTCGCGGTGCTGTTGGCGGCGGTCCGCAGTGCTCGGGTGCCGGCGGTGGCGGGTACGGCCCTGTGCGCGACGACGGTTGCCTCTGCATGGGTCTGGGCTCCTCAGCCGCAGGAGTGGGGGCGGGCCCGGATCGCCGTGGTCCAGCCCGGGGTCGTCGGCGGTATCGGGAGCGTGGAGCGGCGCTTCGACCGGGGCGAGCAGCTGACGCGCGAGCTGGCGGGCCGCGATCTCGACCTGGTGGTGTGGGGCGAGAGCAGCGTCGGTGCGGATCTCGGCCTCCGGCCGGATCTCGCGGAGCGCCTCGCCGCCCTGTCGCGTGAGGTGGGGGCACCGGTCCTCGTCAACGTGGATGCTCGGAGCGAGGGCGCGTCGGGCCCGGCCGGTATTTACAAGAGTTCGGTCCTCGTCGGCCCGGCGGGCCTGACCGGGGACCGGTACGACAAGATGCGGCTCGTCCCCTTCGGTGAGTACATCCCGGCCCGCTCGCTGCTGGGCTGGGTCACGTCGGTCGGCAGAGCCGCGGGTGAGGACCGGCTGCGCGGGCGCGCGCCCGTGGTGATGGCGCTGCCCGGCGACGCCACCGCTCTGCGGCTGGGCCCGCTGGTGTGCTTCGAGTCGGCGTTCGCGGACATGAGCAGGCGGCTGACCCGGGACGGCGCCCAGGTGCTGGTCGCCCAGTCGGCGACCTCGTCCTTCCAGGACAGCTGGGCTCCCGAGCAGCACGCCTCCTTGGCGGCGCTGCGAGCGGCGGAGAGCGGCCGGCCGATGGTGCACGCCACGCTGACGGGTGTGAGCGCGGTCCACGCGGCGGGGGGCGAACAGATCGGCGGTCCGCTCGGCACGGACCGCAGCACCGCAGCGGTGTACGCGGTCCCGCTCGTGACCGGCGAAACGCTGTATGTCAGGTACGGCGACTGGGCGGTGTACGCGTCGGCGGCGCTGCTCCTGGCGATGGGAGCCGCAGGGGGCGTGCGTTCCCTCAGGCGCCCTGCTCCAGGGCCCGCAGCACCACACGCTCGCACAGCTCGTGAGTCCGCAGCGCGTCCTGTGCGCTGAGTACCTTGCCTGCGCGGACGGCGTCGAGGAAGGCGTGCACGGACTGCTCGATCCCCCGCTGGCGGGCCACGGAGACCCAGTCGCCGCGCCGCCGCACGCTGGGCTGGCCCTTGTGGTCGACGATCTCCGCGAGGTTGCGGACCTCGCGCTTCGACTCCTGTCCGGACACCTCGAGGATCTCCTCGGTCGAGCCGCTCATGCGGTTCATGGTGCCGATGGCCGTGAAGCCGTCGCCGGAGAGCTGCAGGACGACGTGGTGCATCAGCCCGTCGACGATGCGCGCCCGCACGTCCGTGTGCTCAACGGGGCCCGGGACGAGGAAGCGCAGCGTGTCGACGACGTGGATGAAGTCGTCAAGGACGAGCGTGCGCGGGTCCTCCGGGAGGCCGACACGGTTCTTCTGCATCAGGATCAGGTCGCGCGGGTGCTCGATGCACTGGGCGTAGCCAGGGGCGAGCCTCCGGTTGAAGCCGACGGCGAGAGCGGTGCCGCGCTCCTCCGCGAGTGCCACCAGCCGCTCGGACTCGGCCAGTTCGTACGAGAGCGGCTTGTCGACGTAGGTCGCGACGCCGGCCTCGAGCAGCCGGGTTACGATCTCGGCGTGTGCCGAGGTCGGCGCGTGGACGAAAGCCGCGTCGAGGCCCTCGGCAAGGAGCGCGTCGAGGTCGCTGTGGCAGCGCCCGGCGGGGAGGTGGTGGGTCTCGGCGGTGCGGGCCAGGGTGGCCGGCGTCCGGGTCTGCAGGTGCAGTTCGACTCCGGGCAGGGTGGTGAGCACCGGAAGGTACGCCTTCTGCGCGATGTCGCCGAGCCCGATGCAGCCGACCTTCACTGTGTCTCCCTCGCCTGCCCGACCGGCGCTGCTGCGCCTGCCGTCCTTCGTGCACACCCGGTTTCGAGTGCGCCGACGTGCACACCCGTTTCCATGTGCGCCGACTGTGCTCCGGCAGCATACGTGCGCCTGGGCGGGCGTCGGCCGGCGATGCCGTCGAAGGTCCACGGCACCGACTTCTCCGGTCCGCTCCGGAGACAACGAATAAGGCATGGCAGTGGGGTCCCCGGTGCTCCAAGATGATCGTCATGACTACCGACGTACGCACCGAGCCGTCCACGACCGCGTCCGAACTCGACATGCTCACAGGGTTCTTGGACTACCACCGCGAGACTCTGATCATGAAGTGCGAGGGCCTCGACGACGCACAGCTGCGCACACCGTCACTGGCGCCGTCCGGGCTCACGCTCATGGGTCTCGTACGCCATCTCGCCGAGGTGGAACGCTACTGGTTCCGCGAGATCATGGACGACGAGGACCTCCCGGACCTCTACTCCACCGAGCAGGACCACGACGGGGACTTCCACGTCACGGACCAGGACACCTGGGCCGAGGCGCACGCGACCTGGCTCGCGCAGGTCACGGACGCCCGCAAGGTCACCGCTTCCCACGGTCTCGACGACGTGAGCGCGTCGCTCAGCCGCGGCGGCAAGCGGTTCAGCCTGCGCTGGATCCTCACCCACATGATCGAGGAGTACGCGCGCCACAACGGCCACGCGGACCTTCTGCGTGAGCACATCGACGGCGCGACGGGCGAGTGACGGCGACCACGCCCGGTCAGCCTGTGCGAAGCGTGCGCTCCAGCCGGTCGATGGCGGCGCGGACGCCGTGGCCGTATCCGTCGTCCACCAGGGCGTCCGTCGACGCGCGGGCCCGCTCCAGGTGGCGGCGTGCTTCGGCGGGACGGTGCAGCTTGACGTAGTCCGCCGCGAGATTGAGGTGGAGCGAGGGGTAGAGCGCCCGCACCGCGGGGGCCTGCGGGTACCGGCCGAGCCCGTCCTCGCTCAGCCCGTCGGCCACCGACAGGGCCCGCAGATCCCACGCCAGCTCGTCCGCGGGGTCGTCCTGCACGTCCGCCATGCAGTGGGCGAGGGTGCAGCGGTGCAAGGTGTCCCCGTGCTCCCCGATCTCCGCCCAGAGCAGCGCGAAGCGGTTACGGGCCTCTTCGCGGTCGCCACCGTGCAGCAGCATCATCGCCTGACCGATCCTGGTCATGACGACATCCTCGGGCGCCTCCTGCTGCTCCATCACTGTGGCCTCCTCGTCGGCACGGCGAAGCGCGGATGTCCTTGATCCCCGACGCTAGCCGTCACGGAGGGCAATCCCCCACAGGCTCGGGCACCTGCCCGAGCCTGTCAGCCGGGTGCGCGAGACAACACACGAAAAGGGTGCGCGAAAACGACACGCGTTTCGGCATGCGTCCTACGCGGCGCCAGCTTCAAGACGTTCCCAATCGACCGGGCCAATAACACGGATTAGAGTGTCGAGTGTTGTCGACAGACCGGTGAGGGAATC
>NZ_JBEXRZ010000160.1:0-16265 GCF_040613325.1 Streptomyces sp. NPDC006283
GCTCGACCTGCACGGCTACGTCAACGGCACGCTCATCGAGCCGACCACACCGCCACACGGCGAGAACTACGAGTACGGGCGAGCCGCCGCTCACGGTCGTGTCAGCGCACCGGCGTGAAGTCCCGCGCCCCGATGAAGTCGGGCCGCGGCACCGGCGCGGCGAACGGCTGGACCGCCGTGTTCTCGACGCTGTTGAAGACGATGAACACATTGCTGCGCGGGTACGGGGTGATGTTGTCCCCCGAGCCGTGCATGCAGTTGCAGTCGAACCAGGTCGCCGACCCGGCCCTGCCGGTGAACAGCCGGATGCCGTGGTCCTCGGCGTAGCGGGTCAGCGCCTCGTCGGACGGGGTGCCCGCGTCCTGCATCTGCAGCGACTGCTTGTAGTTGTCCTTCGGCGTCTCGCCCGCGCAGCCCAGGAACGTCTTGTGCGACCCCGGCATGATCATCAGACCGCCGTTGGTGTCGAAGTTCTCGGTCAGCGCGATCGAGACGGAGACGGTGCGCATGTTCGGCAGCCCGTCCTCCGCGTGCCACGTCTCGAAGTCCGAGTGCCAGTAGAAGCCCGAGGCGCCGAAGCCCGGCTTCACGTTGATCCGGGACTGGTGGACGTACACGTCGGAGCCGAGGATCTGCCGGGCTCTGCCCACCACCCGCTCGTCGCGCACCAGCGCGGCGAATACCTCACTCAGCTTGTGGACCTCGAAGACCGACCGCACGTCCTGCGACTTCGGCTCGATGATCGAGCGCTCGTCGGCCCGTACCGCCGGGTCGGCGATCAGCCGGTCGAGCTCCGAGCGGTACAGCGTGACCTCGTCCTCGTCGATCAGCTGATCGACCGTGAGGAAGCCGTCCCGCTCGAAGCCCATGAGGTCGGCCGTGGCGATCGGCCCCGGCGTGCCGGGGGCCGACCAGACGACCGGGTCCTTGCGAGGAGTCATCACCTCGGTGGCGCCACGGGTCGGGTACAGGTCGGTTCGTGCGGGTGCGGTGGTCATCGCTCAGGCCTCCTCGGTCAGCAGCGGGTAGACGCCGTTCTCGTCGTGGTCCTCCCGTCCGGTGACGGGGGGATTGAAGACGCAGACACAACGGAAGTCGGTCTTGGGGCGCATGGTGTGCTTCTCGTGCCCGTCCAGCAGGTACATCGTGCCGGGCTCGATCCAGTGGGTCTCGCCGGTCTCGTCGTTGGTGAGCTCGGCCTCGCCCTCCACGCAGAGCACGGCCTCGATGTGGTTCGCGTACCACATCGACGTCTCCGTACCCGCGTAGAGCACGGTCTCGTGGAGCGAGAAGCCGACCTTCTCCTTGGCGAGCACGATCCGCTTGCTCTCCCAGGTGCCGGAAGCGGACTTCACATGGCGGTCGGTGTTCTCGATGTCCTTGAAGGATCGGACGATCACTGTGCTTCGGTACCTCTCGTCGTAGGGGTGGGTCAGGCGGTCTCGCGGACGGAGCGCGCCAGGATGCGCAGGCCCTCGTCCAGTTCGTCCGGGGAGATCGTCAGCGGCGGCAACAGCTTCACGACCTCGCTCTCCGGCCCGGACGTCTCGAGCAGCAGTCCGAGTTCGAAGGCGCGGGCGCAGACCGCGGAGGCGCGGCGCTTGTCCTCGAACTCCATGCCCCAGACCAGACCACGGCCGCGGAAGCTGACGCCTTCGCCGTCCATCTCGTCGACGATCGACAGCAGCGCCCGCTCGACCTGCTCGCCCCGGGCGATGGTCTGCTTCTCCATCTGGCCGTCGGACCAGTAGGTGTTGAGCGCGGCGGCGGCCGTCACGAACGCCGGGTTGTTGCCGCGGAACGTGCCGTTGTGCTCGCCGGGCTCCCAGATGTCCAACTCCGGCTTGAACAGGGTCAGAGCCAGGGGCAGCCCGTAGCCGCTGATGGACTTCGAGACGGTGACGATGTCCGGGACGATGCCGGCCTCCTCGAAGGAGAAGAAGCCGCCGGTACGGCCGCAGCCCATCTGGATGTCGTCGACGATCAGCAGCATGTCCTGCCGGTGGCACAGATCCTGCAGCGCGCGCAGCCATTCGGCGCGGGCGACGTTGATGCCGCCCTCGCCCTGGATCGTCTCGACGATCACGGCGGCCGGCTTGTTGAGGCCCGAGCCCTGGTCCTCGAGCAGCCGCTCGAACCACAGGAAGTCCGGGACCTGCCCGTCGAAGTAGTTGTCGAACGGCATCGGCGTACCGTGCACCAGCGGGATACCGGCGCCGGCGCGCTTGAACGCGTTGCCGGTGACGGCGAGCGAGCCGAGCGACATGCCGTGGAAGGCGTTGGTGAACGAGACGATCGCCTCGCGGCCCTTCACCTTGCGGGCCAGCTTGAGCGCGGCCTCTACGGCGTTGGTGCCCGTCGGGCCGGGGAACATCACCTTGTACGGCAGGTCCCGCGGGCGCAGCACGACGTTCTGGAACGACTCCAGGAACGCGCGCTTGGCGGTGGTGGCCATGTCCAGGCCGTGGGTGATGCCGTCGCGCTCGATGTAGTCGATCAGGGCGCGTTTGAGAACCGGGTTGTTGTGCCCGTAGTTGAGCGACCCGGCGCCGGCGAAGAAGTCGAGGTAGGTGTGGCCGTCCTCGTCGTGGAGGTAGCTGCCCTGCGCGCGGTCGAACACGGCGGGCCAGCCTCGGCAGTAGCTGCGCACCTCGGACTCGAGGGTCTCGAAGACGCTCAGGGCGGGCGGGGTGATGGTCACAGCAGACTCCATGGGGTGGGGGAGGGGCGAGAGAAGGTCTGGCATCACGCGTTGGGCTTCACGCGCTGTGCGCACAGGTCGTGCGGCGCACAGGTCAAGCGACGGGGCCGATGCGGTACAGCACTTCCGGCTGGTGCGTCTCCTCGGGGAACAGCCCGCCGTCGAAGAGGACTTCGCGGCTCAGGGATGCTCCATGGCGCTTTGCGAACGAGGTGAACAGAGCGTCGGAGGCAGTGTTGTCCGGGGTGATGGTGGTCTCGATCTCGCTGACCCGTTGTACGCCGGTGACCTTGGCGGTCAGCGCGTCCAGCAGGACGCCGGCCAGTCCCCGGCCGCGGTGCGACCGGTCGACGGCCACCTGCCAGACGACGAGCGCCTCGGGGCGGTCGGGGCGCACGTACCCGGTGACGAAGGCGATCGGCTCCCCGTCACGGCCGCGCGCCACGACGGAGGTGGCGGCGAAGTCGCGGCACCACAGCAGGTAGCTGTACGAGGAGTTGAGGTCGAGTACCTCGGAGTCGCGGGCAATGCGCCAGATCGCGGCTCCGTCCTCCACTCGTGGGGTGTCGATCTGCAGGAATTCGTCTTGGGCTCGTACAAGGTCTTCTTGTGCGGCGGTCATGTCGATTCAATTTACCGAGCAAATTCGCAGATTGCATCGGGCTGAGGGGTTGGGTGGCGAGAGGCGATGTGTTATCGCGCGGGCGCGAGATCGGTCGGCGCCACCCCTGCGATCGCCCCTGATTGCACGGATATTTCCGGGCGAAACGACCCGACTGTGTCTTCGGTCACATGCGCTCAACCCTGTTGACACATGACGGAAGTCCTTCCGGAACCGATATGAATCCCTACGTTTAGAGGCTCGGATCGGGGGCAGCAGAATGCGGGGAGCTGTTTGCCGGAATTTGCATACCCGTATTTATGGACGGTGCTGTGAATTCGGTTTTCGAAAACGGCTCGGCCGTTATGGCCGAGCCGTCGCTCGTGAGTGCGTCCGCTGCTGCTCGGCTCTCGCCGGCAAGCCGGCGGACCGCCCCGGCTCTCGCCGGGTGGGGGCCGTTACGCCCAGCTCTCGCCGGCGGTCCGGCGGGCCGCCTCCAGGTCCACCGTCCCGCCGTGACCGGCCAGCGCGGCGCCCAGCGCCGCGAGGCAGGACTGCACCACCCCGCAGGTCGCGTCCACGCCGTAGTGGTTGACGCGGATCATCTCCTTCGCCAGCGCGCCGCCACCGGCGATCAGCGGCAGGGAGGGGTCCACGGCGAGTGCGGCCGCCACCAGTTCGCGGGCGTCCACCCCGGCCGGGGCACGCAACGTCGTCGCCACCGGCGCCGCGTCCCGAGCCTCGTGCACATACGGCGCGAGGCCGCCGCCGAGCGCGAGCGAGCCCGCCCGCGTGGCCGCCGCGGCCGACGCGTGCCGGGCCATCACCACCTCCGCGCCCTCCGCCTCGATGCGCTCGACGCACGCCTCGAGCGCCAGCATCTCCAACTGGGCCGGGGCGTGCGGAAGCGTCGTGCGGCCGCCGTCGATCCAACGGTGCTTCCAGTCGAGCAATGACAGGTACGAACTGCGGGGTGCGTCCGGGTTGGCGGCGATACGCTCCCAGGCCCGCTCGCTGACCGACACCGCGGAGACCCCCGCGGGCCCGCCCATCGCCTTCTGCGCGCCGATCACGCACAGGTCGACACCCCAGGCGTCCACCAGCAGCGGCTCCGCGGCCACGGAGGCCACCGCGTCCACCATGAACAGCGCGCCGTGCGCCCGTACGACCTCGCCGATCTCGGCGACCGGGTTGGTGTTGCCGGTCGCCGCCTCCGCGTGCACCAGCGAGACGAAGTCGATCTCGGGGTGGTCGGCCAGCGCCTGTGCCACCTGGTCCGCGCTCACGGCCGTGTGGAAGGGGACCTCGAGATCGACGACGTTCGCCCCGCAGTCGCGCAGCCAGTTGCCGAAGGTCTGCCCGTAGGGGCCGGTGACCACGTTCAGCGCCGTCGAGCCGGGGTGGGCGCCGCCGCGGATGCAGCCCTCCAGGGGCAGCAGCGCCTCTCCCTGCATGACGACCACGTCCTGCTCGGTGCCGAGCAGAGCGGCGACCCGGCGCTCGATGGAGGCGAAGTGCGCGGCGGTCAGCGGGGCCAGGTCCAGCAGCGGGTGTGTCACGGTGGTGCTCTGTTCTCTCGGATGTTCGGGCAGTGTTCGGGCTCTCGGTCGAGAGTACCGAGCGCCTCGTACAGTTCCTGACATGAGCGATCACACGGTGCTGCATGTGAAGGGGCGGGTGCTCGTCGGGCCCGAGGAGGTGCGGGACGAACTGTGGGCGGTGGACGGCCGGATCACGTTCGAGCGCCCCCGCGCCGAGGCGGTCACCGTGCACGGCTGGGCGCTGCCCGGTCTCGTCGACGCCCACTGCCACGTCGGCCTCGACCAGCACGGCCCGGTCGACGCCGCGACCAGCGAGAAGCAGGCCCTCACCGACCGTGAGGCGGGCACCCTGCTGATCCGCGACGCCGGATCTCCCTCCGACACTCGCTGGATCGACGACCGTGAGGACCTGCCGAAGATCATCCGCGCGGGCCGGCACATCGCCCGTACCCGCCGCTACATCCGCAACTACGCCCACGAGATCGAGCCGGAGGACCTGGTGGCGTACGTGGCGCGGGAGGCCCGCCGCGGTGACGGCTGGGTCAAGCTGGTCGGTGACTGGATCGACCGCGAGGCGGGCGACCTGACCGCATGCTGGCCGCGCGGCGCGGTGGAGGCGGCGATCGCGGAGGCGCACCGCCTCGGCGCCCGGGTGACGGCCCACTGCTTCGCGGAGGACTCGCTGCGCGACCTCGTCGAGGCGGGCATCGACTGCATCGAGCACGCGACCGGGCTCACCGAGGACACGATCCCGCTCTTCGCCGAGCGTGGCGTCGCCATCGTCCCGACCCTCGTCAACATCGCGACCTTCCCCGGTCTCGCGGCCGGCGGAGAGTCCAGGTTCCCCCAGTGGTCGGCCCATATGCGGCGGCTGTACGAGCGGCGCTACGACACCGTGCGCGCGGCCTACGACGCGGGCATCCCCGTCTTCGTCGGCACGGACGCCGGAGGCTCCTTGGCACACGGCCTGGTGGCCGCGGAGGTCGCGGAACTGGTGAAGGCCGGCATCCCGCCGCTCCAGGCCCTGTCGGCGACCGCGTGGGGGGCGAGGCGATGGCTCGGCCGCCCGGCGCTCGAGGAGGGCGCTCCCGCCGATCTGGTCGTGTACGACGAGGACCCCCGGGCCGACGTGCGCGTGCTCGCGGCTCCGCGCCGGGTGATCCTCAACGGGCGCGTCATCGACTGAGCCGTGCCGGGGGCCACGCCGCCGGGCCACGCCGCCGGGTTGACCGAGCGTGACCCGGCGGCCTCGCCCGTCGTTGAAGCACTTCACGTGCGCCCCGCCCGGTGGACCGGCGCACCACCCGGAAGCCGCGACGTGCGGGGCTGAGGGGAACGGGCGTGCCTCAGGAATCGAAAAGAAGCACGGAAACCCCACTTTAGGGTGAACTGACCTCGCGTACCTGTCAGTTCACTCTCCGTGCGTAAGGATTCCGGTGTCTCGGTCGCCGCCTCCGCGTGTCCCCGTGGGAGGCGGTCGACGTCATGTCTCTGTGGGGGTTCCACCACCGTGAACAGCAACACCTTCCGCATGCCCGCACGCAAGGCCGCCGCCGCGACGGCCGCCACCGCGCTGCTCGCCGCACCCGTGGCGCTCGCCGCGCCGGCCCACGCCACCGGCGGCGGCGAAGGACGGGCCACCGCGGTCGTGCTCCGCACCGGCCTCGACGTGTCCCTGCTCAACAAGACCGTCCATGTGCCGCTCAAGACCTCCCTCAACGAGGTCCACGCCCCGGCGAGCGCCGAGAAGACCGCGCTCAGCGTCGAGTTGGAGGGGGTCGACAAGGGCAGGCCCTTCCAGGTGCTCCGCGCCGACGTGGCGACCTCGAAGGCCACGGTCGAGGACGGCACGGCCGAGGCCCACAGCAATCTGGTCAACGCCAAGGTGCACGTGCCGGGGCTGCGCCTGCTGTCGCTGATCGAGGTGGAGCAGGTCACGTCCAAGGCCGTCTGCGAGGCGGGCGAGCAGCCGGTGGCCGAATCGAATGTCCTGGGCAAGGTCAGGGTTCTCGGGAAGAAGGTGACCCTCAGCGCGGGCGGACCGACGCGCGTCGAGGTGCCGGGCGTCGGCGAGGTGAGCCTCGAGCTGTCGAAGACGCACACCACGTCCCGTACGGCCGCGGCCACCGCTCTGCAGCTCAAGGTGGCCGTGAACCCGCTGAAACTGAACGTGGCGGAGGTCGACGGCGAGGTCACCCTCGTGGAGGCGACCTGCGAGACGCCGAAGGCGCCCGAGGAGCCCGCGGAGCCGGCGCCTCCCGCGAAGGAAGAGCCGCAGGACGAGCCGGGGGACGAGCCGGCGGAGGAGAAGCCCGCCGAGGGTATCTCCGCCCAGTCCGGCGAGGAGCCCGCCCAGGAGAACCTGGCGGCGACCGGCGGCAGTTCCACGACGCCGTACCTCGCGGGCGGCGCGGCCGTCCTGCTCGCGGTGGGAGCAGCGGCGACGATGGCCGCCCGCCGCCGCTCGAAGGGCTGAACCGCCGGTCGGGCCCCTCAGGAGGGGGAGGGGCCCGGTCGTCGCGCCCGGGCGCCTCGCGGCCCCTCGCGCGCGGCCCGGGAGGTCAGGTCCGACCTTAGTGGCCGACCATTGACAGCGCCTGGTCGAGGGCTTGCAGGAACCGGTTGGTCGTCACCCGGTCCCGTACCGCGAGCCGCAGCCAGTCGTCGTCGAGCCCCGGGAACGTGTCCCCGCGCCGCGCCGCGAAGCCGAGAAGCCGCAGGCGGTCCCGCACCTGCGCCCCGCGCCGCACGCGCACCAGGACGAACGGACCCGCTGCCGGCTCCACGGCCCGCACCTCCTCGAACTCGGCCAGTCCCGCCAGCAGATGCGCCCGGTCGGCCGCGATCCGGCACGCGGCCGCCTCCGCCTCCGCCAGTGCGGCGCGCCCCATGCACGCCTGTGCCGCCGCCAGCGCGGGCGTGGACACCGGCCAGAGCGGCTGCGCCCGCTCCAGCGACGCGATCGTCTCCGGCTCGGCCAGCACGTAACCGATGCGCAGGCCCGCGAGGCCCCACGTCTTGGTGAGGCTGCGCAGCACCACCAGTCCGGGCAGGTCGGTACGCCCGGCCAGTGCCTCGCTCTCGCCGGGCACCGCGTCCATGAACGCCTCGTCCACCACCAACAGCCGCCCCGGGCGCGCCAGCAGGGCCAGATCCTCCGCCGCGTGCAGCACCGACGTCGGATTGGTCGGGTTGCCGACCACAACCATGTCCGCGTCGTCCGGCACCGCCTTCGGGTCGAGCCGGAAACCGTCCCGCTCGCGCAGCACCAGCCGCTCCACGTCGTGGCCCGCGTCCCGCAGTGCCGCCTCCGGTTCGGTGAACTGCGGATGGACCACCAGGGGCCGCCGTACCGGGAGGGCGCGCGCCAGCAGGACGAACGCCTCCGCGGCGCCCGCCGTCAGCAGCACCCGCTCCTCGGGCAGCCCGTGCCTGCGGGCGACCGCGGCCCGCGCCGCCCGCCCGTCCGGATAGGCCGCGAGCGAGGCCAGGGAACCCGTGATGCACTCGCGCAGCCAGCTCGGGGGCGTACCGGTGCGGACGTTGACGGCGAGGTCGACCAGGCCCGCCGCCCCGTCCCTCACCTCCGCGTCGCCGTGGTGCCGCAGGTCGTGCCCGCCGAAGCGCTGCTCCGGCTCCTCCGGGTGCTCAGCGTGCGTGTACATGGCTGCCGTGCCGCGGTGGGGGCGAGCTGGTCACGGACATCTCCTCTACGTGGGGGCGAACAGTGCGGTTCGAACACAGTGGGGATCGAACAGAGGCGGTGAACACATGCACGACGGTCATCATGTCCTCTGCCGGCGCATACCGGCAGTGGTGGGAGACGTAGGCGACATCCTGCGGACGATGGCGCATGTCACACCGGCCGGCCTGTCCACCGGATCCGACCGCCGCTTGGGCACGAGCAGTTCGCCTCCCTCGGCCAGCGCCGCCGCCTCCGCCACCGAAGGCGTCCCGACCGCGCGCAGCGCCGCCCCTGACGGGTTCTCCACGGGCACCTGCGCCAAACGCGCCGCCCCGTACGTGAGCACCGGAACGCCCAACCGTGCGGCGGCGGCCACGACGCCGGGCTCCGACGACTTGGCGTCGACGGTCGCAAGCGCGAGAACGTCGGACGCGGACAGCCCCGCCTCGCGCAGCGTCCTCAGGACGAGCGCGTGCACTTCGTCGGCCGGCACGCCCCGCGACGCGCCGATGCCGACCACCAGGGCCCTGGTGTCGCTCATGGGGCGCTCTCCTCAGGGTGCGGTGGACGGCTGGTCAACCGGGTGAACCCGGGACAGCGGGATGTGCGCCGAGGCCGCGGGATCGGCTAGCAAGGGCGCATGGCGGTGATCGTCGCGCTCGGCGCGTTCCTGATGACGCTCTTCGGAGGCTGGACGGCGGGGCGGGTCACCGACCGCCGCCACCTCGTGCTGGGCCTGGCCGGCGGACTGATGCTCGGCGTCGTCGGCCTGGAGCTGCTGCCGGAGGCGCTGGAGGCCGCGGGCGGGCCGGTACTCGGTGTACCGCAGGCGCTGCTGCTGTTCGTCGGCGGCTTCCTCGCGGCGCACATGGTGGAACGGCTGCTGGCCGTACGGCAGGCCGCGCACGGCGCGGACCACCGCGTGCCGCAGGTGGGCCTGACGGCGGCCGCGGCCATGGTCACCCACAGCCTGATGGACGGCGTCGCGCTCGGCGCCGCGTTCCAGGTCGGCGGCGGCATGGGCGCCGCCGTGGCGCTCGCCGTCATCACCCACGACTTCGCCGACGGGTTCAACACGTACACGATCACCAGCCTGTACGGGAACACCCGCCGCAGGGCCAACCTGATGCTCGTAGCCGACGCCCTCGCCCCCGTCGTCGGGGCGGCGTCCACTGTGCTGTTCACTCTTCCTGAGGAACTTCTCGGCAGCTACCTCGGCTTCTTCGGCGGTGCGCTGCTGTACCTCGCCGCCGCCGAGATCCTGCCCGAGGCCCACCACGAACACCCCGCCCGCTCCACCCTGTTGTGCACCGTCGGTGGAGTGGGCTTCATCTGGCTGGTCGTCGGTGTCGCCGAGTGAACCGTGCCCTCTCATCCGCGGCACGCCGCCACGAACCGCGCCGCCGCATCAGGCCGCGACGCCCAGTGCGTGTGCAGATAGCTGGCGTGGACGCCCTGCTGCACGAATCCCTCGACCCGGCGCTCCGGCCGCACCATCCCCCAGGCCGGGGCGGGGCCCGCGCCCGGCTCGAGCACCGTGCGGTGGAACTCGTGCCCGCGCATCCTTGTTCCGGCGGCGGCGAGGGGACTGTCGACGACCGCGACCGCCTCCCGGTACCCGAGCGTCAGCCGGCCCGACATCCGCGCGTCGGCCTCCAGTACGCCGCACATGGGCTTCCCGTCGAGCGAGCGGGCCAGATACAGCAGCCCGGCGCATTCGGCCGCGACAGGCGCGCCTGAGCGGGCCAGTTCCGCGACCGCCTTGCGCAACGACTCGTTCGCGGACAGCTCGGGCGCGTACACCTCGGGGAACCCGCCGCCGACGACGATGCCGCGGGTCCCCTCCGGCAGTTCCTCGTCCCGCAGCGGATCGAACGTCACCACCTGAGCCCCGGCGGCCCGCAGCAACTCCACGTGCTCCGCGTACGAGAACGTGAAAGCGGCTCCGCCGGCCACCGCGACGACCGGCTGCCCGGCCTGTGGCATGTCGTGGGCGGAGCTGCCGGGGAGGCCGGCCCCACCGTCCTGCTGCTCGCTCACGGCCGCGGGGTCCCACGGAGCGTGTGTCAGCTCCGGCGCGCTGCGCGCCAGAGCCAGCAACGCCTCCAGGTCGCACCCGGCCCGTACCTGCTCGGCCATCGACGCCACCGCGCCCACCGCCTCGGCCTGCCGCTCGGCGACCGGCACCAGCCCCAGGTGCCGCGACGGCGTCGCGACGTCCGCCACCCGCCGCAGCACACCCATCACCGGCACGCCCGACTCGCCCAGCGCCTCCCGCAGCAGGTGCTCGTGCCGGTCCGTGGCGACCTTGTTGAGGATCACTCCGCCGATCCGCACCTCCGGGTCCCACGACGCGAAGCCGTGCACCAGCGCCGCCACGGACCGGGACTGCGAGGACGCGTCCACCACCAGCACCACCGGCGCGCGCAGGAGCTTCGCCACCTGGGCGGTCGACGCCAGCTCGCCCTGGTCGGCGGCACCGTCGTACAGCCCCATCACACCCTCGACGACGGCGAGTTCGCAGCCACGGGAGCCGTGCGCGAAGAGCGGCGCGATCAGCTCCGTGCCGCACATGTACGCGTCGAGGTTGCGGCCCGGCCGGCCGGTGGCCAGTGCGTGGTAGCCCGGATCGATGTAGTCCGGGCCGACCTTGTGCGGGGACACGGCGAGACCGGCCGCCGCGAACGCCGCCATCAGCCCCGTGGCGACCGTGGTCTTGCCCGCGCCCGAGGCCGGCGCGGCGATGACGAGACGTGCTACCACTCGATGCCCCGCTGGCCCTTCTGCCCCGCGTCCATGGGGTGCTTGACCTTCGACATGTCGGTGACCAGGTCGGCGAAGTCGATCAGCTTCTGCGGCGCGTTGCGGCCGGTGATCACCACATGCTGGCTGCCGGGCCGCTCGCGCAGCACGTCGATCACCTCGTCCGTGTCGATCCAGCCCCAGTGCAGCGGGTACGCGAACTCGTCGAGCACGTACAGCTTGTGCGTCTCGGCCGCCAGATCGCGCTTGACCTGCTCCCAGCCCTCACGGGCCTTGTCCTCGTTGGACTGCTCACCCTCGGCGGGCTCGCGCTGGATCCACGACCAGCCCTCGCCCATCTTGTGCCAGGCGACCGTGCCGCCTTCGCCGCTCGCGCCCAGCACCTTGAGCGCGTTCTCCTCGCCGACCTTCCACTTCGCCGACTTGACGAACTGGAAGACCCCGACCGGCCAGCCCTGGTTCCAGGCCCGAAGCGCGAGCCCGAAGGCGGCGGTCGACTTCCCCTTGCCGATGCCCGTGTGCACGAACACCAACGGACGGTTGCGGCGCTGGCGGGTGGTGAGTCCGTCGTCCGGTACGACGGTCGGCTGTCCCTGCGGCATTACGCGGCCCTTCTGGTAGCGGTTACGTCCCGAACGTCCTTGACGAGCCCGGCGATCGAATCGGCCCGCAACTCGTCCAGGGTGACGGCGCTGCCGCCGAGCTCCCCGGCGAGCGTGCCGCCCAGACCGAGCCGTACGGGCCCGGCCTCACAGTCCAGGACGACGGCCGCGGTGCCCTCCGCCGCAAGCAGCCGAGCGGCGCGCAGCCCCTGCGCGAAGGCGTCACCGGCTCCTGCCGCGGTGGCCCGGCCGTCGGTCACCACCACCAGCAGCGGGCGGCGCGACGGGTCGCGCAGCCGCTCGATGCGCAGCACGTCGTGGGCCTTGAGCAGGCCCTGCGCCAGGGGCGTCCGGCCGCCCGTCGGCAGCGACTCCAACCGGGCCGCCGCCGCGTCCACCGATGACGTCGGCGGCAGCGCCAGCTCCGCGTCCTTGCCGCGGAAGGTGATCAGCCCGACCTTGTCGCGGCGCTGGTAGGCGTCCAGCAGCAGCGACAGCACGGCGCCCTTGACGGCGCCCATCCGCTTCCTGGCCGCCATCGAGCCCGACGCGTCCACCACGAACAGCACCAGATTGCCCTCACGTCCCTCGCGGGTCGCCTGCCGCAGATCGTCCCGGCGGACCACCAGACCGGGCCCGCTGCGCCCCCGCGCGCGCTGATGCGGCGCGGCGGCCTGCACGGTGGCCGCCAGGTGCAGCTTCGTGAGCGTCCCTCGGGGCTGCCGCGCGCCGGTGGTACGGCCGTGCTCGGTACGCGCCCGGGACCTGCGGCCGGCCGCGCCCTCGCCGAGGCCGGGCACGCTCAGCATCTTCGTACGGAACGGCTCCGCGGCCGCTACGGGCTGCTGCTCGCCGCCGCTCGCCGCGGGGGCGGGGGCCTGGGAAGGAGCCGGTTCCGAGTCCGGACCGGTGCCTTGTGGCGTACATGATGCGTCCGGCGCGTCGGGGCCGTTGCCCTGCGGGGGGACTCCGCCCCCGGGCCCGCCGTCCGGTCCCGGACCGGGATCGGGATCGGGATCCGGGTCGGGCTCGTCGTCCCCGCCGAACTCGTCCAGCGTTTCGTCGAGCTTCTTCTCGTCCAGGCCCGGAGCGTCGAAGGGATTGCGACGCCTGCGGTGCGGCAGCGCCAGAAGCGCGGCCTGCCGTACGTCCTCCTCCGTGACACGGTCCCGGCCCGCCCACGCGGCCAGCGCGGTCGCGGTGCGCGCCATGACGATGTCGGCGCGCATGCCGTCCACCTCGAATGCCGCGCAGGTCGCGGCGATCTGGCGCAGCGCCACATCACCCAGCGTCACGCCGGGCAGCAGTTTCCGCGCCGCCACGATCCGCTCCCGCAGCTCTGCCTCCTCGCCGGCCCAGCGCGCGGCGAAGCCCGCCGGATCGTCGTCGTACGCCAGCCTGCGCCGCACGACCTCGACCCGCAGATCGGGGTCGCGGGATGCCGCGACCTCCACGGTGAGCCCGAACCGGTCCAGCAACTGGGGCCTCAGCTCACCCTCTTCGGGGTTCATGGTCCCCACCAGCAGGAAGCGGGAGGCGTGCCGTACGGAGACGCCCTCGCGCTCGACATAGGAGGCGCCCATGGCCGCGGCGTCCAGCATGAGGTCCACGAGATGATCGTGGAGAAGGTTGACCTCGTCCACATAAAGGATGCCGCGGTGCGCGTCGGCCAGCAGCCCCGGCTCGAACGCCTTCACACCCTCCGCGAGGGCGCGCTCGATGTCGAGCGCACCGACGAGCCGGTCCTCCGAGGCACCCACGGGCAGTTCGACCATGCGCGTGGGGCGCGCCTCGGCCGCCAGGTCCTCATGGGGACCGTCCGGGCACGACGGGTCCGGAGCCTTCGGCGCACACGAGAAGCGGCAGCCGCCGACGACGTCGACATGCGGGACGAGCGACGCGAGCGCCCGCACGGCCGTCGACTTGGCGGTGCCCTTCTCGCCGCGCACGAGCACACCGCCGACCGCCGGACTGACCGCGTTGAGCAGCAGGGCCAGCCGCAGATCGTCCATGCCGACGACCGCGGTGAACGGATAGGGGGTGCTCATCGACTGATCACTCCTTCGCTTGAGTCCGGCGACATGAGTCCCGCCGGAGGTTGAGGTGCGGGTGTCGGGAAGGCGCTCACGGCGCCCCCGGCGGGACGAACGGCAGCCCCCCGGGCGCCCCGTCCTCGATGAGCCGCAGCAGCGCGTCCGTGTCCGCGTGTTCCTCGATCAGATCCCCCAGCCGGTCCAGCTGCTCCTCGCGCAGCGCCCCGAAGCTCGTGTCAGGAGCGGGCACGAAGCGCCGGCCCGCCTGCGCCGCGACCTTGCGCAGGAACGCCCGCCGGAAGCCGTCGCTCTCCAGCGACCCGTGCCAGTGCGTCCCCCACACGGCGCCGACCCGGCAGCCGTCCAGAAAGGGTTCTCCGCCCATGACTTCGGCCATGCCATGATGGATCTCGTACCCTTCGACCCGCTCTCCGAGAGCCTCGCCGACGGGCCTCGTGAGGGTCTTGTCCGGCGCGAACCGCACCCGTACGGGCAGCAGTCCGAGCCCCTCGACCTCACCGGCCCTCGACTCGACGTCGTCCTCGATGTGTTCGCCCAGCGCCTGGAAACCGCCGCAGATGCCGAGCACCGGACGCCCCTCCGCGGCCCGTCTCGCCAGTGCGTCCGCCAGCCCGCGTTCCCGCAGCCACGCCAGCGCCTTCACCGTTCCGCGCGTGCCCGGGACGATCACCAGGTCGGCGTCCACCAGTTCCTCGGCGCGGTCCACGAACCGCACCACGACGCCCGGTTCGGCGGCCAGCGCGTCCACGTCGGTGAAGTTCGACATCAGCGGCACCGCGCACACCGCGACCCGCAGCACGTCCTCACCGACGGGCGCCGTGACCACCGACTCCCGTACGGCGCCGCGCAGCGACACCCGCAGACCGTCCTCCTCGTCGATGCCGAGCCCGTGCGCGTACGGCAGGACGCCGTACGTCCGCCGGCCGGTGAGCCCGAGCAGCATGTCCAGCCCCGGCTCGAGAAGGGTCACGTCACCGCGGAACTTGTTCACGAGGTAACCCGCGACGAGCGACTGGTCCTCGGGACTCAGCAGCGCCGTCGTACCGAAGAACTGGGCGAACACTCCGCCCCGGTCGATGTCCCCGACCACCAGCACCGGCAGCCGCGCCGCGCGCGCGATGCCCATGTTCACGATGTCCGTGCGCCGCAGATTGATCTCGGCCGGACTGCCCGCCCCCTCGCAGATCACGGCGTCATACGTGCCCCGCAGCTCCTCGAGGCACGCCATGACCGGCTCGAACAACTCCCGTTTCCTGCCGCCGTGCAGACCCTTCCCTGCGGACGACCCGTCGGCGGTCCCGAAGAAGCCGCGGGCGCTCAGCTCACCCACCGGTTTGCCCATCAGCACCACTTGGCTGGAGCGGTCGCTGCCTGGCTTCAGCAGCACCGGGTTCATCAGGGCGGTCGGCTCCACACGAGCGGCCTGCGCCTGCATGGCCTGGGCGCGCCCGATCTCCGCGCCCTCACGCGTCACGAACGAATTGAGGGACATGTTCTGTCCCTTGAAGGGCGCGACCTTCACCCCTTGCCGCACCAGCCAGCGGCAGATCCCCGCCGTGACGACGCTCTTGCCGGCGTCCGAGGTCGTCCCGGCGACCAGCAGCCCCCCACCGGTCATGCCGGCCTCCTTCCGCCGCGCCCTGCGCGCAGCATCCTCCCCGTGGCACAGACCACCAGGGTCAGCAGGCCGACACGCCGCGACAGCCGCACCGCCCGCCCGATGTCGTCGAACTCCACCGCCCGGCCGTCACCGTTGAGCACCGGCCGGTGCTCGACCCGGCCGCCGTACGAGAGGGTCCCGCCGAGGCGTACCCCCAGCGCGCCGGCGAACGACGCCTCGACCGGGCCCGCGTTGGGGCTGGGGTGCTTGCCCGCGTCGGCCCGCCAGGCCCGTACGGCGCCGCGCGGATCCGGCCCGCTCGCAGCAGCCAGGATCGCGGTCAGCCGCGCGCCGGGCCACCCCGCCACGTCGTCCAGGCGCGCCGACGCCCAGCCGTAGCGCCGGTAGCGGGGCGACTTGTGGCCCACCATCGCGTCCAGGGTGTTGACCGCACGGAAGCCGACGAGGCCGGGCACGCCGGCCAGCGCACCCCAGACGAGGGCGCCCACGACCGCGTCGGAGGTGTTCTCCGCGACGGATTCGACGACGGCGCGGGCGATCTGCTGCTCGTCGAGGGCCTGCGGATCGCGCCCGCACAGATGCGGCAGCCGTTCACGGGCCGCCTCGACGTCCCCGGCGGCCAGCGCATCGCCGATGGCCGAGGCCTCACGCCCCAGCGTCGTACCTCCGACGACGGCCCACGTGGCGGCGGCGGTCA
>NZ_JBEXRZ010000161.1:0-16224 GCF_040613325.1 Streptomyces sp. NPDC006283
CGCGACGCGGGCCCCTGCGGCCCTCGCTCACCGCCTGCGGCGGGCTGGTGGCCGGATGTCATCGCCTCCGCTCCACGCCACGGACGGTGCCGGACGCCCGGCTGAGCTCCGCCGTGGCGGGGAGCCGGCGCGTGAAGGGGAAGGCGGCGAGAGTGACGCCGCCGACCGCCAGGACCGCCGCCTTGAGGCTGTTCAGCTGGGCATCGGCGTACGCGTTCACCACTTCGTCCACCTCCTGGGGCGGCAGCCCCGCGCGCTCGGCGGAGGACCGCACCTGGTCGGTCGGCACGAAGCTGACTCCCTCGTCGACGGCGATGCCGGCCTGCTGCCGAGTGGCGTCCGAGACATCTGGATCGTTCTCGATCTGGCTGATGAAGACGCTCACCAGGGCACCGATCAGGAGAGAACCGATGAGCGCCGTACCGAGGGAGGACCCCAGGTTCTGGGCCGAGTACTGAAGCCCTCCCGCCTCGCTGCGCTGCCCCTCGTCGACGCTGGACTGCACGACGTTGCCCAGCTGCGAGGCCAGGAGGCCCATCCCCAGTCCCAGTACCGCCATGGCGAGGGCGAAGGAAGTGTCGTCGAGCCGGGGCCGGATCGTGGCGAGCAGCCACACGATGGCGACGAGAAGGACCAGCAGTCCGATCCTGACCACTGTCCGGGGCCCCGCGACACGGCCGAGGAGGGGGCCGCTCAGAGCGGCCAGGAACATGGTGACCGAGACCGGCAGCAACCGCAGGCCGGTCTCGAAAGCGTTCAGGCCCTGCACGATCTGCAGGTACAGGGGGATGGCGAAGAACAGGCCGAGCAGGATGAGGTTCTGGGCCAGCAGCATGACGAGGCCGGCGCGCAGCGGCGGGACCTGGAAGATCGAGAAGCGCACCAGTGGCTCACGCCCGCGGGCCTCCTGCCGGTGCTCCCAGGTCCGGAACAGCCACAGGAGCACGGCACCCGCAGCGACGACGAAGAGGGTGAGGGAGAACCCGAACACGGTGACCGGGGAGTTGCGCGGGCGCACCCAGCCCCAGGTGCTGCTCTGCAGGACTCCGAGGACCACGCAGCTCAGGCCCAGAGCGGACAGGACGGCACCGACGGTGTCGAGACGGGCGCGGGACTCACGAGCCGCAGGTGCGGTGATCCACCACACGCAGCACAGGAGGGCCACGACCACGACGGCCTCGGCGGCGAACACCAGCCGCCAGGACAGGTACGTCGTCACCCACCCGCCGACAAGCGGACCGACGGCGATGCCCGCTCCGGCCAGGCCACCGATCACGCCGTAGGCGATGGCGCGGTCGCGCCCTTGGTAGGCACCGGCCACGAGCGCCGCGAGGGCGGGAAGCACCATCGCCGCACCCAGTCCCTCGATCACGGACCAGCCGAGCGCAAGCGTCCACAACTCCGGCGAGACCGCGGTCAGAGCCGATCCCACGCCGTACACGACCAGGCCGGCGGCGAACGCACGCCGGCGTCCCATCATGTCGCCGACCTTGCCGCCGGTGATCATGAAGGCGGCCATGACCAGGGTGTAGAGAGTGATGACGCCCTGGATGGAGGTGACGTCGGTGTCGAAGTCCTCCACGAGCTGGCTGATCGACACGTTCATGACCGAGGTGTCCAGAACCATCAGGAACTGCGCCGTGCCCAGGACGGCCAGGCCCCGCCACTTCTTCACCACGTCGCCTCCTCCCGCGGCCGCACGGTACGGACGGGACCGCTGAGCACGTCGGCGGAGCACGCGCATCATCTCGTCGAACAGGTGCTGGAATCAGTCAGGCAGTCACCACATGGTCACCAACCGCGACATTACGGCGGGCGATTGCTCATGTCGTCAGCAGAGCGGCCGTTCGTGACGATCGCCCGCAGCGCCCCCGTACGACCCCGGGGGACGAGCGCCCCGGCGAAGTCACCGGAGATGATCACGAGAGTGCTCCGGCTCGCTGCGGGCCGGGAAGACGAGCGCCGAAGCACGGAAGTGTCAGTGCGTCAGCACAGCCTTGGCACCCACGATGAACCCGCCCAGCAGGAGGTTCACCACCACGGAGATCGCGACCACACGGCGGGTGGCGCCCGCACGCACCGCTCCGACGGCCGCCCAGACGACCTGATCGGCTATGGCGACGGCGAGCGCCAGCCACATCGACGCCTGGATCCCCAGCCCGAACAGGGGGCCGACCAGCACCGCGAGGGCCGGTGGCACGGCGGCTTCGATGATGGGCCGCTCGTCGGCGCACACACGGCGGACCTCCTTGCCGGTCAAGCGCTCGTTCACCAGACTGGCGCCGAAGAGGTGGGCGTACACGTGCGCCGCCCAGAAGACCACGCCGGTGCACAGCAGGAGAGCGGCCAGCTGCACACGGGGGTAGGAGCCGAGCGCCCCGGCGCCGACGACCACCGACCCTGCCAGCAGCGAGCCGTACACGGCACCGGTGTAGTCGATCCTCGACACGTCGCGCGGAGGACGTCGCCACGGCCGGCGATGGACCCGGCCGTGTGCCCGCCCCAAGCCGCGCCGCCCCACGGCCCGGGGCCGGTCGCCGGCGTCCGGTGCCGAGCCCGGCTCGTATGCCGCCGCGCTCGGCACCGCAGGGACGGCCCCGGCCGGCCGGGCCCCACCCGTGCCCTCCTCGGCCGGCACCGGCTCACCGGACGCGTCCCGGGCCGGGAGCCGGCCACTGGACAGCGCGAGCCTGCGCACCTCCCGCCAGTTCATCGCCGCTCGGGAGCGCTTTCCCCGGCGGTGACGGGGCAGCACCACACGCAGCGCCCCCGGCGCGCTGCGGCAGCGCACGGGTGCGGGAAGGGTGAGCGCCTCCCCGTCGACACCGACGTCCAGCTGCGCGGCGTCCGCGTCGACGACCACCTCCCGCGCGGACAGCGAGATCAGTCCGGGGCCCGACCGGCCGCGCAGCAGCCCGGCGGCCTGTGCCGCGTTGTCCACCCTGACGCTCAGCACACCCAGCGTCCCCTGGTCCAGCCGGTCCCGCCGGCCCAGGCCTGCCCAATCCCCCGTGCGGTAGAGGTTGTTGCTGACCAGCACGGCCTGCGGTGCCTCGACGGCCACGTTCTCCGCGCGCACGACGAGGTGGGGCCCGGTGCGGCGGGTCAGCAGTTCCGGGAGCGAACGGAGCGTGGTCCGCACCTTGTCGTCCCGGTACTCCGGCCTTTGCACCACGGCCGCGTAGGTCCCGAAGGACGCGTTGTTGACGAAGCTCCGCTCACCGATGAAGCCCAGGTCGACCCGCACTTCCACACCGTCCGTGAGCGCCTCCAGGCACGTCGACGGGTCGTCGAGGTCGAGTCCGAGATCCAGCGCGAAGTGGTTGCGGGTTCCCGCACAGATCACCAGGAACGGCACGTCACGGTCCGCGGCCACGGCGGCGACCAAAGCCTGTGTGCCGTCACCCCCCGCGACCCCCACGAGATCTGCGCCCCGGTCGATGGCCCGGCGTGCGAGCACGGCCACGTCCTGCGGGTGGGCCGGGTCCAGCACGACGACCTCGGCCCCCAGGGCCTCGGCCTTCTCCTTGAGCCGGAACCTGCCGACCTTCCCGCCCCCGGAACGCGGATTCATGATGAGGAAAGGCCGTCGCGGCGCACCGACACGCCGCTCGGGCACGCCTTCCGCGGTTCCTGCGAGCGCGGATCTGCCCAGGGTGCCGGCCACCGCCCACAGACCCGTCGCCAGCAGCACCTCCCACAGCATCCCGACGACCGCGTACGTCACCAGTACCGCCGCGGGGGCGGCCAGGACGAGCACCAGTGCCAGCACCCTCGCCACGCCGCTGTGCGCCAGCACCCACCACACACCGGCCGCCGTGACCGCGAGCCCTGCCAGGCCGACCGCCACGAGAGCGACGCCGCGCAGCCCGGCGGACACCAGGAGCAGCACCAGGGCCGCCGTCCCGGAGAGAAGCGCCAGGCGCGCTTCCCACCGCCTCTTCACGTGATTCCTCCTCCCGCACACGCCTTCCACCCTTCGTGGACCCCATTGGACGGCGACGCCGCCGCGCGCGCACCACCCGAAGCGGGCGACCGGGATGCCGGCACCCCGCAGAGCGGTCACCTGGCGATCACCGGCGACGGGCGTGACCATGAAGGTGTCCGCCCGCTCACCCGGAAACGACCCCTTTCCGTCCGGACATCCGGATCGGAACCTCATGGAGCGGGCGGGCTGCCCCTGCCTGGGGGTGGTGCTGCACATGACTCCTTCACGCCGTGACAGCCGCAGGGGCTCGCGGAGTGACGCAGGTCCCCGGCCGTCCCCTTCCCGGCCCGGCCGGCTCGACCCGTCGGGCGACCCCCTGCTCGCAGCCAAACTGACCGTGCCGCTGCACCCCGCCACCCTGGTGACCAGGCAGCGGTTGCTGAGCCGGCTCAGCGAGGGGGCGAAGGGACCTCTGACGGTGATCACCGGTGCGGCAGGCGTCGGGAAGACCGCGCTGGCCGCGTCCTGGGCGCGCTCCGACGTGATTCCCGGCCCGGTCGTGTGGGTGACGCTCGACGCGGATGACGGGCCCGCAACCTTCTGGGCGTACGTTCTGGACGGCTTCCGGCGCGGCGGCAGCGCACTGCAGGGTGTCGGCGTTCCGGCCGGCGCCGGCGATGTGGACCACTCGACGCTGATCCGCCTCGCCGCCGCCGTCGAGTCGCTTCCCGCGCCGGTCGTCCTCGTCCTCGACGGGTTCGACAAGGTCCGCGGGCACGATGTTCCGGCCGGCCTGAGCTTCCTCGTGGAGCGCGCCGGGCCTCGCCTGAGGCTGGTCCTGCTCAGCCGCGAGGACCCGTTGCTGCCGCTCCACCGGTACCGCGCGGAGCAACGCCTGTACGAGATCAGGGGCAGCGATCTCGCGTTCACGGCGCACGAGGCGGCGGAACTGCTGAAGGGCCACGGCCTGACACCCGGCAGGGACGTGGTGGAGGCCCTGGTCGGCCGCACCGGGGGCTGGGCGGCGGGCCTGCGGCTGTGTGCCCTGGCCATGGAACGGTCGCACGACCCGGACGGCTTCGCCCGGTCGTTCAGCGCCTCCGAGCACGCGGTCGCCGACTACCTGCTCACCGAGGTCCTCGAGACGCAGCCGACGGCGACACGGGAACTGCTGCTGCGCGCCAGCATCCTCGACCAGGTGCATCCCCGCCTCGCCGACGCCCTGACGGCGCGATCGGACGGCGACCGCATCCTGACGCTCCTGGCACGGGCCCAAGCCTTCGTGGAACCGATCGCCGACACGGGCTGGTACCGCTTCCATCCACTGTTCGCCGCGGTCCTGCACGCCCATCTGAGCAGCAAGCGCCCCGGCCTCGAAACGCGGCTGCACCACCGCGCCGCACGCTGGCTGGCCGACTCCGGCCGGATCACCCCGGCACTGGGCCACGCCGCCCTCAGCGGTGACTGGCAGTTCGCCGCAGCCCAAGCGGTCCGCCACCTGATGGTGGGCGCTCTTGTGACCGACTCGGACAACGGCGCACTCGCGCGCATCTTCACACCGATGCCCGACTCGGTGGACGGCGCCGAACCCGCCCTGGTCACCGCCGCCTGCCGGCTCTCCCGCCAGGACCTCGCCGGCTGCCGGGCATCGCTGAAACGCGCCGAGGACCACATGGAACCGCCGTGCGGGCCGGAGGAGCAGCTCACCCACGCCCTGCTGCGGCTGCTGTCCGAGCCGTTCACCGACGACGACGGCGCCGCGGTCGACGAAGCAGCGAGCCGAGTCGCCGGCCTGATGGCGCGCGTGCCGCACGAGGCGATCGTGCGTCACCCCGAGATCGAAGCACTGCGCCTGTACGGCAATGCCTGCGCCCGTCTGCGTACCGGCCGTCTGGACGAGGCCCGAACCGCTTTCGAACAGACGATGCAGGCGTGCTCAGGAGAGACGACCGACGTCGTGCGGCACCAGACCCTGGGCCGACTCGCCCTCGGCGAGGCCATGGCAGGGGAGCTGAACGCCGCCGAGGAGGACGCGCGCGCGTCCCTTGCCCTGGCCGACGAGCGTGCCGTACCCGAGTCCCACCGCTCGGGGGCCGGCCATCTCGCACTTGCCGCGGTGGCCGCCGAACGCGCTGACGTCCGCATCGCCGCCGGACACCTCACCTCGGCCGACGCGATGCCCGACACCGGTTCGGACCTCGTGCTCGTCACCGAACGGTCCGTGCTGGGGTCGCTCGTCGCGGCCGCCCTGGGCAGATGGCACGAAGCCGTCGGGTCCCTCGCCGAGCCCGGCCCCCAGCCCCCCGAGCCAACGGCGCCGGCATGGCTGTACGAGCGCCGCGCCCTGGCACACGCCGGCGCAGCGCTCGCCCATGGGGACCCGGCGACCGCCTTCACCGTCCTGGACGGAGTCGGCCGCGACGGAGCCTCGTGGACCTTGGCTCTGGCAGAGGCACACCTCGTCGCCGGACACCCCGCGCAGGCAGAGCCCCTGCTGGCCGGGCTGGACGACGCGCCGGGACTGAGCCTGCCGGATCGCGTACGCCTGGACGTGCTACGGGCCCGTGCCGCGGTGCTGGACGGCGACCCGGGCACCGCCCGTGAGCTGCTCGAACAGGCCGCGGAACGGGCCCGCCCGGAACAGCTCCGCAGACCCTTCCACCAGGCCGGGCCGTGGGTCTGGCGTGTGCTCACGGGCCCCGAAGGCCGGCACGGCACGCTGGACTGGCTCACCACGCGACCGCCGCCCGGCCTCGGCGGGCCGGTCCCGATCGAGGCATTGAGCCCCCGGGAACGCGAGGTGCTCGAACAGGTCGCGCGGATGATGTCGACGGACGAGATCGCCACCGAACTGTGTGTGTCGACCAACACCGTCAAGACCCACCTGCGCAGCATCTACCGCAAACTCGGGGTCTCCCGGCGGCGGGAGGCCGTGGAGCGCGGTCGGCAACTGCACCTCATCTGACCCGCTCACCCCCTCCGGGTGAGGTGGCGCACCGCCGGAGGGTGCAGCGTAGTGGCGAGTCCTCTGCCGGGTCGGGAGGTGCGAGCAGGTATGCGCTACGAGTTCCGTGTCACCGGCCTCGTCTCCAAGCCGTTGAGCGACGCCTTTCCCGAGTTGGAGACGGTGCCGGCGGCCAGGCAGACGCTGTTCCTGGGAACCGTGACGGACGACGCCCACCTGTTCGGGCTGCTCGGCCGCTTCCGCGACCTCGGCCTGCGCGTCGTGGAGATGCGGCGTCTGCCCGAGTGACATGTGGCCCGGGAGAGGGAGAAGTCGATCGTGCTCCTCGTCGCCCTCGCCGTGATGAGGAGGGGTGTACCTGGACCCGGTACCCCCTGCGGCCCTGCCCCCGGACGCGGCCGCCGTCATCTACGACACGTTGGTGCGTTTCCTGCGCCAGGCCACGCGTCGCACCGTTCTCGTGATCGCGGTGATCACCGCGCTCGCCGCCCACTTGTATCGCGGCGCGTGGTGGGGGAGAGGAGACGGACCCTGCGGAGCAGGGCAGCCGGGATTCGCCGCTGGGGGCACACCGTGGAGTCGCTTCTGTGTGCCGAATGGCGCACTCTGCGCATCTGAAGCGCGGAGCCGGGGCGCACCCGTGGTCCCATGTCCGGATGGACGTCCTGCACAAGGCCGTCCACGGGTGGACAGGGGAGCGAGCCGGTGACTGAGGACGGGGACCCGGGGGTGCCGCCGCCGGACGTGCCCTACACGTCCCTGCTGAACCTGCCGCTCAGTTCGGACCTGGACCGCATCGGGGAGCAGATGCACGCCCTGGCCCGCGCCCAGCGCAGTCTGCAGGGCCTGCTCGAGGCGGTCATGGGCATCAGCAGCAATCTGGAGCTGCCCGGCGTGCTGCGTCGGATCGTGCGCACCGCCATGGAGCTGGTAGGCGCTCGCTACGGCGCCATGGGTGTGCTGGACGAGAGCGGCGAGTTCCTCTCGGAGTTCATCCCCCTCGGCCTCAACTCCCAGGAGCTGAACGACCTGTCCGGGGTGGAGCTGCCGCGGGGCCGTGGCTTGCTGGGACATCTGATCCACCATCCGGAGCCGCTCCGGGTGGTCGACATCGGGCGGCATCCGGAATCGGCCGGCTTTCCACCGGGTCATCCGCCGATGCGGTCGCTGCTCGGGGTCGCGGTCTCAGTGCGCGGCCGTGTCTACGGGAACCTGTATCTGTCGGAGCGCAAGGACGGAAAGGCCTTCGACGCGCACGACGAAGGCGTCATTCTGGCGCTGGCCGGGACCGCCGGCGTGGCGATCGAGAACGCGCGGCTCTACCAGCAGGTGCGCACCAGCTCCGAGCAGTTCCAGCGGCTGCTGCTGCCCCAACTGCTGGACCTGGACCCGTTCGAGGCGTGCACGATCTACCGGCCGGCGAGCGCGCCCGGACACCTGGGCGGTGACTGGTACGACGCGGTCAAGCTGGCCGACGACTCCTGTGTGGCCATCATCGGGGACGTCGTCGGCCACGACCTGAAGGCCGCGGCCGCCATGTCCCAGATCCGCAGCATGCTGCGGGCCCTGAGCTTCGACGGCCGGACCGATCCCAGTGCCGCGCTGAGCCGGCTGGATCGGATCATGCACGCGACGGGCGATCACACGATCACCACCGCCTGTGTGGCCCGTATCAAGCCCCATGGCGACGGCTGGACGCTGCACTGGAGCAACGCCGGCCATCCGCCGCCTCTTGTGCTCCTGCCGAACGGGCAGGTGAGCTATCTGGAGGCCGAACCCGGTCTCCCGCTCGGGGTCGACGCGGAGGCGCCGCGGCCCGACCACTCCTACGCGCTGCCGCCGGACAGTACCGTGATCATGTACACGGACGGACTGGTGGAGCGTCACGACGAGCCACTGGACCGGGGCCTGGACTCCCTCGCGGTGACCGCCTACCGCCACGCCGGCGAACCGGTCCACGAACTGTGCAGCGCCCTGGCCGACCACCACCCCAGCGACGGGCACGACGACATGGCCGTCCTCGTCTTGCGCACCCCCGGCCACCCCCGTACCTCCACCTGCACCCACTCCTGACAGAGCGCGCGGCACAGCGAGAAGCTCCGGCTTCAGCGCCGGGGGAGGAGCCACTGCTGCTGCTGCCTCCACGGGATACCGACACCATGCCTCGTGACGTCCCGCCACAGTGCAGCGTTGACCCGCGACCAGGTCAAGCGGATCACGCCCTGGGCCTGCCCGGCGGATCATGCCGGACAGGCCCATGGTCCCGAGGAGGGTTCAGCGCTTGAGCGTGAAGGTGAAGCCGCCGGAGCGCTTGCCGCTCAGCCGGACTGCCGAAACGAGTTTTCCCTCCGTGATCAGTCTCTCGACCTCGGCCCGCGAAAGACCGCAGCCTTCAGCGATCAGTCCCACCGGCCGGACAGGGATCCGCGCCGCAAAGCGGACCGAGACGTCGATCACCTCGCGGTCCAGGTGATCCGATCCGCCGGTGTCGAGGCGCCAGGCGTTGTCCCAGTCGAGGGCGATGCGATTACGGTGCTGCACGCCCGGATCCTGGAGCAGCTCAGCTGTCAGGCCGGGATCGTTGTCATGCAGCCGGCCCAGCAGCTCAGGTCGTACGGAGCGCACATTCATCCGCTCCAGGACCGTGAGTTTTGCGGTGTCCCCGCAAGCGGTGCAGAGCACGAGGAGCCAGGCGTCGATGAGCTTGTGGTGTGCGTTGACGCGGAATTTACCGCTTGCCCGGAAGCGCTCGGACGCGCACGCGTGGCAACGGCGGAGAACGAGCGGCAGGCAGGTGGGCACGACAACCCAGTTGTTGAGCACAGAAGTACACCGGTTTCAGTGAGAAGTCCGCAGCAAAAAGGAGCGCGGCGCACATGCGCGACGCGCGACAGATCAGCGCTCGGGAGGTCTCACACGGTGTACAACGGCACGTCCTTGACCAGACGACTTGGGCCGGCAGCACGGTAATGGCGCACAGCGGCGCTGCTCCACTGGTTTTCGAGCGTGCCTCACCGGCAGCCCGCACGAAGACGCGAGATCCGGGCTGAGCCAGCACCATGCCCTGTCCACGGCCGCGCGCCATCCTCGGCGAAGTCCCTCTCACCACCGCCACCGCCACCGCGCACGCCGATCCGGGCCGCCGCCCCCTGGTGGCGGCCCGGCTGCGGTGCCGGCCATCGTGTGGAACCGTGTCCCGGGACACACCTACGCCCCCGGCCCGGCGCTCTGGGGCTGTGAAACGACCAGGATGGGAATGCTCTGTGCCCAAGCCCCTCGCGCCGGCTGTCGCGGCGACGCTGGCCGGGGCATTCTTCCTCGGCATCCTCGCAGTGGGGAACGTTGCCACCCGGCATGACCGCACCGCGCAGCCGGCCGTCGTGACTGACGCCCATGGCCACGTGCCGGCAGACAGCCAGGTGACGGCATCCGCACCGCACGTCGCGCCCCCGCCCCTCACGGAACGACCCACGCCCGGGCGCAGTACGCACAGGCCCGAGGTCCAGCTGCTGCGGATCCAGGTGCGAGACGTCCTCCCTCACGATCCTGAAGCCTTCACCCAGGGCCTGGAGTTCCACGGCACCACTCTTTACGAGAGCACCGGCCTGGTCGGCCGGTCCTCCGTGCGTGCGGGACCACCGGGCCGGGCCCCGACGGTCCGCGCCGAACTGCCTGCGCCGCTGTTCGGCGAGGGCATCACTGTGGTCGGCGACAGGCTCTGGCAGCTCACCTGGCGCGACGGCATCGCCATCGAGCGCGACCCCCGAACACTGCAGGAGCGCCGCCGGGTCACCTACCAGGGCGAGGGCTGGGGCCTCTGCCACCAGCGCATCGCCGGGCAGGAACGACTGGTCATGAGCGACGGCACCGACCGGCTCACGTTCCGCGACCCGACCACCTTCGCAGTGACAGGCGGCATCAGCGTGCGCCAGGACGGCCGACCCGTGACCGGGCTCAACGAACTGGAATGCGCACCCGACGGCGCCCTCTACGCCAATGTCCACCCGACGGACACGTTCAAGCGCATCGACCCGCACACCGGCGTCGTCACCGCACACATCGACGCCTCCGCGCTCCTCACCCCGTCCGAACAGCGCGGGGCCAACCAACTCAACGGCATCGCCGCAGTCCCAGGAACCGACCTGTTCCTGATCACCGGCAAGAACTGGCCTCGCGCATTCCGAGTCGCCTTCGTCCCGAGCTCGTGACGCCGCGCGGCGACCGTCTGGGTCACGTGGGAGCGAAGGATGGTCCGCCGCCCGTGAGGGCGGCGGACCACCTGTGAAACGAAGGGCTCCAAGGGCAGCCGCCCGGCCGACTACGACGGCACGCTCCACCAGGACCGCCACACGGTCGAGCGCTGCATCACGTCAAGTCCTGCCCCGATGTCCTCAATTCCACGGGTCGGTGAACGAACGGCCGGGCACCGGCTTGGCGATGAGCGCTACGGAGATGAAGAAGCCGACCTGGCCGATCGCGAACATCAGCGTGGCGAGCGCCTTGGCCTCGTAGTGCTCGGCCGCCTGCGCATACAGCTCGTCGGAGACCCTCTCGCCGTCCACGGACGGCTGAAGCACGGCTTCCACAAGTGCCAGCGCGGCACGCTCGGCACCAGTGAAATACGGCGAGTCCTGCCATGACGCCACCGACGTGATCCGCTCCTCCGACTGCCCGGCCTTGCGCAGGAATCCCGTGTGCAGAACGGTCAGATAGGTGCTGCCGACGATCTGACCAGCACGCAGCTGGACCAGGCTGATCGTGGAGCGGGGTACCGAACCGTTGCCGGTGGCCTTGAACAGCGCCGCCGAGACTTCCGCCAGTTCGGGGACGAGCTCCGCGGGATCCTCGGACATCCGCGGGACCATCGTGACCTCCGCCGTGATCGAACGTGTTTCCATCGCAGTCTCCTCATGGCCTTCATGCTGCTGTCACTGTCCTGACACGTCGGGACAGAGAAATGTGACAGGCGGAAGAGAACGGATTCACCTGCTTCTCCCAGGAGGCTCCGGCCTTCAGGCCGGGGAATGGGTCTTTGGAGCGGAGCCGCGAAGCGGCGGAGTTCCCTTCGTGTCGGTCGTGACCTGTGCTTTCGGCTGTTGTCAGTGGCGACGGCTCCGACGGGTCCAACTATCAGGGTCGTCGTCTTGGCCGCTACCGGCGTTGGCATGCCCGTAAGCGTGCCGAGTTGCAGGCGAAGCGCAGTAGGTCCGCTGCTCGGCGGGCCAAGCGTCGTGCGAAGAAGGAGGCCCGGCACGCCGCGCACGTCAATCACAGGATCAGTAAGGAGATCGTGGCCGTCGCACAACGCACCGGACGTGGTGTCGCCCTCGAAGACTTGAGTGGCATTCGTGACCGGGTACGGCCATCTCGCGACCAGCGGGCCACGCTCTCCTCCTGGCCGTTCCACCAGCTCGAGGAACACATCCGGTACAAGGCCCGGCGGGCCGGGGTGCCGGTGATGGCGGTGGACGCACACTACACCTCGCAAATGTGTCCCAGATGTGGGCACACGGCGAGGAACAATCGTCCCGTCCGGGACGTCTTCTGCTGTCGTCGGTGCGGGCTCGCTGGCCCGGCCGACCACGTCGCCGGGGTCAACGTGCGCAATCGAGCACGCTCGGCGTGGGTTCTCGTCAACGAACCCGTACCACAAAGGACCTGAACAGCTCCCTCGTGGTAGATGCGACCCGTGACCGCCCTGCCGTAGGGGGCAGTCGGGAGCGCGACAAGGCGTCAACGACAGAGCGAACAAGCTCGGTCGTTCACGGCCGAGAAGTTGACTGATGCGAGCGCTGCGGCGGCGTCAAGCGGGTGCGAGTACGGCGAGCGCAGAGCGGAGCAGGTACGTCCGGTACCGCACGCCGATGCACGGAGCCAGGCCGCGGGATGATCCATGACGATGGGAGATTCCCCTTCAGCCATCAAGCGTGACCGTGCCCGTGGCGCCGTCGACGGTGATCAGCTGGCCCGTGCGGATGCGTTCGGTGGCGGCCGGAACGCAGATGACGGCCGGGATGCCGTACTCGCGGGCGACCGTGGGCCCGTGGGCCATCACGGCGCCGGTCTCCGTGACGAGGCCGCCGGCTGTGAGGAACAGCGGGGTCCAGCCCGGGTCGGTCGTCGGGGCGACGAGGATCTCGCCGGGTTCGATGGACGCGTCGGAGGGGTCGCGGACCACACGGGCTCGGCCGGTGACGCGACCGGATGCCGCGCCCATGCCGGTGAGCGACCGGCCGTCGGACGGCGGGGCCGGCAGGAGCGTCTCCACATCCGTACCGTCCGAGAGCGGGGCGACCGGAACGGTGCGGCGGCGCAGTTCGCGCGCGTACTGCGCGCGCCGGCCGGCGATCGTGTCGCGCAGGTCGGCACCGGTCTCCACTGCCGTGCGCAGCTCGGGGAGTTCGAGGAACATCACGTCGTCAGGGCCTGCAAGCAACCCCTTCGCATGAAGCTCCGCACCGATCAGGAGCAGGCGGCGGCGGCGGTCGCGCAAGGCGTAGAGCCCGGCGAACTTGCCCGCCTCGCGCAGCCCGGACAACTCCCTTGACCTGCGCAGGAAGAAGCCGGCGAGGCGACCGCGCAGCGCCTGCTGGCGACGGGCCCGCCGGGCGAGTTCGGTGAGCATCGACTCGCCCCTCTCCGCGGCGCGCTCGAAGCGACGATCCGGGGCCTGCTCGGGGTCGGTGACGCGCAGGTAGTTGGCGAGCATCGTGAACACCGGTGCCGGGTCCTCGGCCCAGCGCGGTACGCCGACGTCGACCTCGGCGGCCGACCGGGTGCCGTACCTCTCGAGGAACGCGTCGAGGCCGAAGTCCGGCAGGCTGCCCGCCAGTTGGGCCGCAGCGAGGTCCGATGGCGGGGTGCTGAGCAGCATCTCGCGGTGCGGCTCTGCGTGGCGGGCCACCTTCCACAGGGCGAGGTCCATCTCGATCGTGACGTTGTACGGCATGCCGCCGAGCACCGTGCGGATCTCGTCCTCGCTCGCGATGCCCTTGAGCAGCGGCGGCAGTGCGGCGGATACGGCGAGTCCGCTGACGACGGGCCAGATGATCGCGTCGGCGCGTGTGCTCGACTCCGCGTCCCGCTCGACCAGGTCCAACAGCTCCGCCGCCGTGGCCGGATCGGTGACCGGCTGCCGGCGGAGGCGTTCGATCTCGCCGAAGACACGGGCCCGCGCCCGCGCCGGACGGGCCAGCGCGCCGAGGATCCCGGCGGCCGCCTTCGGTCCGGTCTTCATCGCGGCGGCATTGCGCTTACGGGGAGTCTTTTGCGGCGCGAACCGCGGGTCGTCCAGGAGGTGCTCGACCACCTTCTGTGCACGCGGCCCGAAGTCGACCGCCATCAGCTTGACGAGCCGCTGCCGGGTCGAGGGGTCGCGCAGCGCATCGGTCAGGTCGCCGTACAGCCGCCCGCCGATGTCGATGATCTCGACCGTCAGGCCGAACGCCGCGAGCATGCCCGCCAGCATCGACTTCAGCGTCGACATGCCCATGGGGGTGGCGGGGCGCACCATCCCCTGCACGTGGCCGAACTCGACGTAGAGCCGCGGGCCCGGCTTGTCGCTCGGCGGGGGAGCGGGAAAGAGCGTGGTGATCGGGCGCGCTTGCAACAGCCACAGCTTCCCGTCGTGGTCGTAGGCCCACTCGATGTCCTGCTCCGTGCCGAGCAGTTCCTTGATCCGCTCACCGGCCGTGCGCAGTTCCTTGAGGCGGGCCGGTGTGAGGCAGCCGCGCTCTCCGTCCTGCGTGCCGTCCAGCACGTAGTGGTCCGCTGCCGCCGCTCCGTCGACGACCGCCGTCCCCAGTCCCGGCGCGGCGTCGACCACGCTCGCGCTGCGCGAGCCGGTCAGCGGGTCAGCGGTGAACAACACGCCCGCGACGTCGGCGTCGATCATGCGCTGCACGACGACGGCCATACGGACACAGTCGTGCGGGATGCCGTTGGCCTCGCGGTAGGCGGTCGCGCGCTCGGTGTGCAGCGAGGCCCAGCAGGCCTCGATCGCCTCGATCAGCGCCTCGCCGCCCGTGACGCCGAGGTACGTGTCCTGCTGGCCGGCGAAGCTCGCGTGCGGCAGGTCTTCGGCGGTGGCGCTGGAGCGGACCGCGACCGGTCCGTCGCCGAGGCGTTCGTAGGCTGCGAGCACCTCGGCGCGCGGCACCTCCCCGCTCCCGTACGCCTCGGTCGTCACGCAGAAGCCGTCCGGCACCCGCTCGCCGAGGCGGATCAGTCGGGCGAGACCGGCGGCCTTGCCGCCCACCAGGTCCTGCTGTCCGCTGCCGATCGCCGTCAGCTCGAGCACGTTCATGCCGGCCACCTCCTTCGTGCCGACCACGTCCTCCATGACCGACCACACCAGTTTCCAATACGACCGCAATGTATAGCCATGACAATACAGGTGCAATGTAAAGTGGCTGCATGCCGCGCAAGGTCGACCACCGTGAACGCCGAGAACTGCTCGCCGACGCACTGATGCGGCTTGCCGCCACACAAGGGCTGGAAGGCGTGAGCCTGCGCCAGGTGGCGGCCGAAGCGGGCGTCTCGACCGGGATGGTGCAGCACTACTTCCGCACCAAGGACGAGATGATGACGTTCGCGCTCGGCATGGTCGCGGACCGGATCCGCGCCCGCTCCGAGGCGGCGGCCGCGCCGGCGACCCCGCGCGAACTCGTCCGTGGCGTCCTGCTCCAGATCCTGCCGCTCGACGACACCCGACGGCTCGAGGGCCACGTCGGGCTCGCGTTCCTCGCGTACGCCGCGGTGAAGCCGGCAATCCAGGCAGGACTGCGCGAGGACTCGAGGGGGATGCGCGGGTTCATCGCGCAGCAGCTGCGGGCGGCCGGAGCGGACAGCGTCGCCCCCGACCTCGCGGCGATCGGCCTGATGGCGCTCGTCGACGGCCTCGGCATGCAGCTGCTGTCACGGCAGTACGCAGAGAAGGACGCAGTCGCCGCGCTGGACGCCCAACTCGCCCTGATCTTCGGCGAGGCCCGGCCGCGCTGATCGGGGCCGCGTACGACTGGGCCACGAAGAGCGACCACTGGGGCGGAGCGCACACCTGCCCGTCACCGTGGCGTTGGGCGTCCATGGCCCGCGGCGCATCGGGCCTTCCAGGCCACTGGCGGGGGCGCCCGAGCGGCACGGAAGAAGGGCCTGTGCCGGGCCCGTCGTGCCGGCGTTCGCCGCGCTCTGGGGCAGCAGCAGCCCGCCGCCGAGCGCAAGCGCGGTGGCGGTCGCGGCCAGCGCAGACCGCCGTCTGAAACAAGAGTCATGCCCAGGATCTCTACGGAGCGTTCATCTCCGCGCACCGGCCTATGGGTGGCGAGTAGCCGCC
>NZ_JBEXRZ010000162.1:0-16138 GCF_040613325.1 Streptomyces sp. NPDC006283
CGGGGCGGAGCCCCGGCAGGGCCGGCCGCGCCCGCCGAGGCAGCCGCCGCGTCAGCGGCCGTCGCGCGCCTGGGCGCGGGCCGCCCTCGCGAGGTCGTCGCGGGACTCCACGACCAGCCGCCGCAGCGCCGGCGCCGCCGACTCGTGCGCGGCCAGCCACGCGTCCGTCGCGGCGAGCGTCGAGGACGGGTCCTGCAGCGACGGGTACAGGCCCCGCACGACGTCCATCCCGATCTGGATGGACCGCTCCGACCACACCCGCTCGATCGCCTCGAAGTACTTCGGCGTGCAGGGAGCCACCAGCTCCCGCTGCGACGGCTGCACGAAGCCCGCGATCGTCGCCTCGACCAGCGCGTTGGACAGGGTGTCCGACTCGACGACCGCCGCCCACGCCTGGTCCTTGACCGCCGCCGACGGGCGCGACGCCAGGCACCGCACCTCGTGCCGCTTGCCGGACGCGGTGTCGTCCCGTGCCAGCTCCGCCGCGATCGCGGACTCGTCGGCCACCCCGTGCGCGGCGAGCGGCTCCAGGAACGACCAGCGCAGCTCCTGGTCGACGTCCAGGCCGTCGATCTTCACCGTGCCGTCCAGCAGCCTGGTCAGCATCTCGAAGTCCGTGTCGGACGCGGCGACCGACGCGAAGAAGCGGGCCCACGTCAGCTGGTGCTGGCTGCCCGGCTCCGCGGCGTGGAGTTCCCGCAGGGCCCCGGCGGCCAGCAGCCGGCCGCCTTCCTCGCGCCAGGCGGGGGCCGCGTAGTGGACGAGCGCCGACCGGGTCCACGCGTGCAGCATCTGCAGCACACCGATGTCCGACTCGCGTCCGGCGAACCGCAGTACCAGGGCGATGAAGTCCCGCGCCGGCATCAGCGCGTCCCGCGTGAGGTTCCACAGCGCCGACCAGCACAGCGCCCGCGCCAGGGGGTCCGTGATGGAGCCGAGCGACGACCGCAGCGTCTCCAGCGACGCATCGTCGAAGCGGATCTTGCAGTAGGTGAGGTCCTCGTCGTTGACCAGGACCAGGCCGGGCCGATCGGCGCCGGCCAGCTCGGACACGACGGTCCGCGCCCCCGTGACGTCCACCTCGGCGCGCGCGTACCGCACGAGCTCCGTGCCCTCGATCCGGTACAGGCCGACGGCGATCCGGTGCGGCCGCAGGGTGTCGCCGTCCTGGAGCACGGCCAGTTCCGCGAGCCGGCCGTCCTCGCCGTACGAGACCTCCGGTGTCAGCGAGTTGACGCCCGACGTCTCGAGCCAGGACCGCGACCAGGTCTTCATGTCCCGCCCGGAGGTCTCCTCCAGCACGGACAGCAGGTCGCCGAGGCGGGTGTTCCCGTATGCGTGCCGCTTGAAGTAGCGTCGCGCGCCTTCCAGGAACGCGTCCCGCCCCACGTACGCCACCAGCTGCTTGAGCACCGAAGCGCCCTTGGCGTAGGTGATGCCGTCGAAGTTGAGCTTGGCGTCCTCCAGGTCACGGATGTCGGCCGTGACGGGGTGGGTGGACGGCAACTGGTCGGCGCGGTACGCCCACGCCTTGCGGTTGTTGGCGAAGGTGACCCACCCGTTGGTGAAGCGCGTCGCCTCCACCAGCGAGAAGGAGCCCATGAAGTCGGCGAAGGACTCCTTCAGCCACAGGTCGTCCCACCACTGCATGGTGACCAGGTCGCCGAACCACATGTGCGCCATCTCGTGCAGGATGACGTTGGCCCTGCGCTCGTACGACGCCTGCGTCACCTTGCCGCGGAAGACGAACTCCTCGCGGAAGGTCACACAACCCGGGTTCTCCATCGCGCCGATGTTGTACTCGGGCACGAACGCCTGGTCGTACTTGCCGAACGGGTACGGGTAGTCGAAGTGGTCGTGGAAGAAGTCCAGTCCCTGCTTGGTGACGAGGAAGATGTCGTCCGCGTCGAAGTGCCTGGCGAGCCCCTTGCGGCACATGGCGCCCAGCGGGATGCGCAGCACGGTCCCTCCCTCGGAGCCTTCGGCCTGGGAGGTACCTGGGGGAAGCTCGCGCTCGTACACGTCGGTGACGTAGTGGTACGGCCCGGCGACGACCGCCGTGATGTACGTCGAGATCGGCGCGGTCTCCGCGAAGCGCCACACCCCGTCCTCGGCGCGCGCCCCCTCGCGGTTGCTCCAGACCGTCCAGCCCTCGGGGGCCGTCACCTCGAAGCGGAAGGGCGCCTTCAGGTCGGGCTGCTCGAAATTGGCGAAGACCCGGCGGGCGTCGGCCGGCTCGTACTGGGTGTAGAGGTACACCTCGCCGTCCTCGGGGTCGACGAAGCGGTGCAGACCCTCGCCGGTACGGCTGTACGCGCACTGGGCGTCCACGACCAGCACGTTCTCCGCGCCCAGACCGTCGAGCGCGATCCGCGAGCCGTCGAAGACGACGGCCGGGTCCAGCTCCTGGCCGTTGAGGGTGACGGCCGTCACGGCAGGGGCCAGCAGGTCCGCGAACGTCGACGCGCCGGGCTCGGACGTGCGGAAGCGGATCGTGGTCACCGATCGGAACGTGCGAGGCCCGGACGGATCCTCCGGCTCCCCGACGGCGGAACGCACATCGAGGGCCACCTCGTACCCGTCGACGGACAGGAGTCCGGCCCGGGTGCGGGCCTCGTCGCGGGACAGATTCTCACCGGGCACAAGCACTCCTTCGTGTCTCGTTCGAACAGAGGTGATCCTCCCACGGGAATCGCAGGGGCCGGCGGCGGCGTTGCCTCCTGGGAGGCGCGCTGGGCGCCACCCCTTCTCGAGGAGTGATATGTCGCACAACGGCAAGACGCCCGTGGACTTCTGGTTCGACCCGCTGTGCCCGTGGGCCTGGATGACCTCCCGCTGGATGCTCGAGGTCGAGAAGGTCCGCGACGTCGAGGTGCGCTGGCATGTGATGAGCCTCGCCGTCCTCAACGAGGACAAGCTGGACGAGCTCCCCGAGGAGTACCGCGACATGCTGGAGAACAAGGCGTGGGGCCCGGTGCGGGTCGTCGTCGCCGCCCAGCAGGAGCACGGCGACGAGGTCGTCGGCAAGCTCTACACCGCGCTCGGCACCCGCTTCCACAACGAGGGCCGGGGCCCCGTCCGTGAGGCCGTCGTCGATGCGCTCAAGGACGTCGGCCTGCCCACCTCCCTCGCCGACTTCGCGGACAAGGGCACCTACGACGCCGAGCTGCGCGCCTCCCACAAGGAGGGCATCGAGAAGGTCGGTCAGGAAGTCGGCACGCCGGTCATCGCCGTGCCCGGCGCCGAAGGCGAGCAGATCGCCTTCTTCGGCCCGGTCGTCACCCCCGCCCCCAAGGGCGAGGAGGCGGCCAAGCTCTGGGACGGCACGCTGATGGTGGCGTCGATCCCGGGCTTCTACGAGATCAAGCGCACGCGCACCCAAGGGCCGATTTTCGACTGACCCGCCCCATGTGCGAAAAACCGAGTGCCCCCGCGAGTCATGTCCTCGCGGGGGCACTCCTTCTTCCGCCTGCCCGGTGAAGGTTGAGAAGACGATCACGAGCAGGACGTCTCCCGGATGTCCGGGTCAGGGGGCGATCAGCGGCGTGCGGTCCTTCGCCTCGGCGTAGCGCTTCGCCACGTCCTGCCAGTTCACGACCTGCCACATCGCGTCGATGAAGTCGACCTTCTGGTTCTTGTACTGGAGATAGAAGGCGTGCTCCCAGGCGTCGAAGACCAGGATCGGCACCGTGCCCTGGCCGACGTTGCCCTGGTGGTCGTAGACCTGCTCGACGATCAGCCGGCCGCTGACCGGCTCGTACGCCAGCACGCCCCAACCGGAACCCTGCGTCGTCGCCGACGCCTTGGTCAGCTGGGCCTTGAACTTGGCGAACGAGCCGAACGACTCGGCGATGGCGTCCGCGAGGTCGCCCACGCCGTCCTTCTCCAGCGGCTCGCCGCCACCGTCGCCGGTCATGTTGTGCCAGTAGATGCTGTGCAGGATGTGGCCGGAGAGATGGAACGCGAGGTTCTTCTCCAGCCCGTTGATCGAGCCCCAGGCCTCCTTGTCGCGCGCCTCCTCGAGCTGCTCGAGCGTGTCGTTGGCGCCCTTCACGTACGCGGCGTGGTGCTTGTCGTGGTGGAGCTCGATGATCTCCGGGTTGATGACCGGCTCGAGCGCCGCGTAGTCGTACGGAAGTTCAGGAAGCGTGTAGATGGCCATGGTCCGGTGGTCCCTCCGACTGCCAACGGCTTATTGCAAACCTTATGCAACTGCACGTTAGCAGCAGAAGAGTGCGTTGTTGATCAGGCGTTGGTCCTAGGTCCCGGCCTCAGCCCTGCGCCTGGCCCAGGTGCTCACGGCGCGCGATCACCGCCAGGTCCGGGAAGTCGGTGACCACCGCGTCCACGCCGAGCCCGTAGTGCAGCGCGTACTCGGCGAAGGCGTCGCCGAAGGCGTTCGGGTCGGTGCCCCGGCGCAGCGGGGCCGGCAGGAACTGGTTCTCCGCGCGGAACGTGTACGCGCCCACCTTGAGCCCGGCCGCGTGCGCGTCGGCGAGCAGCGGCGACGGCGCGACGACGGACGACTTGTCGGGCCCGATCCAGTCCGCGTACTCGGCGATCTCCCGCAGCCCCTCCGGCGTCATCATCCGGGCGTACGTACGGTCGTGGCCGAAGGGGCCGCCACTGGTGCCGAGCGCCTGCCACAGCGGGATCCGAAGCCTCGCCCGCGCCACCCGCAGCAGGCTGGACGGCTCGAAGGACTGGATGACGCACTCGCGGGCGTCGAGCCGGTTCCGGCGCACGACGCGCACCAGTTCCTCCTCCAGCGGCAGCCCGACGGAGCGGAAGTACGACGGGTGCTTCGTCTCGGGGAACACGGCGATGCGGCGGCCGTGCTCCTTCGACAGGTCGCGGGCGAGGTCCACGACCTCCTGGAACGTCATGACCTGCTCGCGGCCGTCGAAGACGGTGTTGCGGTTGCGCACCAGCGGCAGCCGCTCCACCGCACGCAGCGTCTTCAGCTCGGCGAGCGTGAAGTCCTCGGTGAACCAGCCGGTCACCGCGCGGCCGTCGACGGTCTTCGTGGTGCGGCGGTCCGCGAACTCCGGCCGCCGGGCGACGTCCGTGGTCCCCGATATCTCGTTCTCGTGCCGTACGACCAGCACATGGTCCTTGGTCGGCACGAGGTCGGGCTCGATCCAGTCGGCCCCCGCCTGCACGGCGGCGGTGTACGAGGCGACGGTGTGCTCGGGCCGCCAGCCGGCCGAGCCGCGGTGGCCGATCACCAGTGGGCCTTCGGGTCGGTGCCCGTCGGCGCGGGCGGCGCCGGCGGCGCCCGCGCCGACGGGAAACGCGGAGACGGCGGCGGCCGCCCCGGCAGCGAGCAGTACGGAGCGGCGTCCTGGCAGTGCGGGCATACGGGCTCCCTGTCGAAGGTCTCGGGTACGAGGTGGCGGGCGCTGCGCACAGGCTCGTCACACGCCGATTGCTTCCCGGCGGCTGCCGGGTGGCAGTGCGAGGTCCGGTCAGGTCAGGCGCGCCCGCGAGCGGGCCGCCGCCAGCCGGTCGAGGTGCTCCTCGTAGGCCTTGGCGTAGTACGCGGCCCGCTTCGGGTCCGGCGCGACGACGGCCGTGGGGGCCGTCCAGGCAGCGGCGTCCAGCTCGACCCCGTGCCGCCGGGCGGAGGCCAGGACCGCGCCGCGGGCACCCACTTCGCCCTCCACGATGCGCAGTTCACGTCCGAGGGCGTCGGCGAACAGCCGCATCCAGGCGGGGGAGCGGGTGCCGCCGCCGCAGATCGCGAGGGAACCGGTCAGGCCCGCCGCCTCCAGGCAGTGCCGGGCGGCGAAGGCGATGCCCTCGCAGGTCGCACGGATCAGGTCGGCCCTGGTGGACTCCAGGCTGACGCCGGAGAGTTCGGCGCGCAGACGGGGTTCGACGAACGGGGCGCGTTCGCCCGACGGGGCGAAGTACGGCAGCACCCGTACGCCGTGCGCGCCGGGCGGGGTTTCGGCCAGCAGCGCGTCGACGTCCGCGTGCCGTACGCCGGTGGTGGTGAGCACCCAGTCGAGGGCGGCCGTGCCCACCATGGCGGGCATCGCGCGCAGGAAGTGCCCCGGACGGTCGGTCGAGATGTAGAGGCCCGCGGGCTCGCCGGCCAGATCGACCTCGCGGGTCGCGACGAGCGAGGCCAGGCAGGTGCCGACGATCAGCAGGCCGTCGTCCGGCTCGGTCACCCCCGCGCCGAGCGCGCAGGCGGGCAGATCGTAGGGGCCGTTGGCGATCGGAGACCCCGACGGCAGGGTGCCGGTGGCGAGCGGGTCGCTGACGGGGGCGAGCAGCGAGCGCCGGTGGGTGAGGCCGAGGGTGTCGACGACGTCGTCCGCGTAGCGGCGGGAATGCGGCTCGAGGAACGGCATCGACGCGTCGGAGACATCCGTGGCACGGACGCCGGTCAGCCGCTGGAACACCATGTCCTTGCAGTACAGGGCGGTGGCGGCGGCATCCAGTGACTGCGGCTCGTGGCGCTCCAGCCAGGCCAGCACGGGCCCCGGGCAACCGGGGAACATCGCGCTGCCTGTGCGCCGGAAGACCGTCTCGAAGACGCCCGACGCGAGCCATTCGCCGACGAGTTCATGGGCGCGGCCGTCCATCCAGGAGATCGCCGGGCGTACGGGGCGGCCTTCGGCGTCGACCAGCCACACGCCGTCGCCCTGGCCGGTGAGCCCCACCAGTTCGACGGGGCGCCCGTCGGACGTCAGGGCGTTCAGGACCTCCTCGACCGCTGCGAACACCTCGTCCATGTCCTGCTCGACATGACCGCCGCGGATCTCCAGACTCACCGGTCGTGACTCGACGGCCAGCGCCGCGCCGGTGGCGTCGAAGGCCGCGGCCTTCACCATGGACGTGCCCACATCGATGCCGATGAACATGCGGCGGTTCTCCTCACGTCGGGCTCGCGTGCGGGCCGGACCGGCCTCGGGCCCGGCCGGGGTCGGTTCAGGTCAAACAGTGCGCGAGCGGCTCCCCTCGCGCATAGCGCTCCACCTCCGCCGCCGCGATCGCCGCCGCCTTGTGGGCCACGGCCCTGCTTGCGCCGCCCAGATGCGGCGTGAGCACCAGGTTCGGTGTCTTCAGGAGCCGGGAGCCGGGCGCCGGCGGCTCCTGCTCGTAGGTGTCCAGCGCGGCGGCCGCCAGCTGCCCGCCGTCCAGGGCGTCGCAGAGGGCGTCGGTGCGTACCAGCCCGCCGCGCGCCGCGTTCACCAGCACGGAACCCCTCGGCATCAGCGCCAGTTCGCGGGCGCCGATCAGCCCCCGGGTCTCCGGTGTCAGCCGTGCGTGCAGCGTCACGACGCGGGAGCGGGCCAGCAGTGAGTCCAAAGAGGGGGCGCGCATGCCGTGCACATCGCCGCGCACATACGGGTCGTACACCTCCACCTCCGCACCGAACGCCGACAGCACCCGGGCGACCCGGCTGCCGACCGCGCCGTAGCCGATCAGCCCCACGGGGGTGTCCTCCAGCTCGGGACCGCACCGCTCGTACGTGTAGTACGACGCGTCCCACAAGGCCCGCCGGGCCAGGGAGTCGTGCGCGTCCGGGATGCCGCGCAGGGCGGCCAGCATCAGCCCGATCGTGAACTCGGCGGTCGCCGCGGCATTGCGCCCCGGCGCGAAGCAGACCCGTACGCCCCTGGCCCGCGCTGCCGCGACGTTCACGTTCACCGGCCCGCCGCGGCACACGGCGATCATCCGCAGGGCGGGCGCGGCGGCCAGCACCCGCTCGGTGAACGGCGCCATCTGGGTCACGCACACCTCGACGCCGTCGAGGGCCTCGATCAGCGCGTCCTCGGCGTCGCTCGCCTCGTCGACCTCGGCGACCTTCCCGAACGGCTCCAGCGGCCAGGGCAGGGAGAGTTCGGACAGGTGCAGGGCCGTGTCATCGAGCCTGCGGCGCAGAGCCTCGGCGATGAGCGTGTTGAGGACAAAATGGTCACCGGCAGCCAGGACCTTCATTGCAGGGCGTCTCCCGTCTCGGCGTCGAAGACATGCGTGAGCCGGCGGTCGGCGGTCACATGGACGGCCGCGCCGCGTTCAAGGCGGACCTCGGGTCCGGTCTGCACCACGAGCGGCCGGTCCACACCCACCAGGGCGAGTGTGGCGATACCCGCCTCCAGCAGCGGCTCATGGGCGCTGACGGTGGCCCGCACTCCGTCGTCCGTCAGACGCAGATCCTCGGGCCGCACGCCGAGCACCACCGAGCGGCCGGCCGGCAGCGGCCGTGGCAGCGGCATGCGCACCGCCTCGGAGAGCCGTAGCCCGTCGTCCTCGACGACGCCCGGCAGCAGGTTCATCGCGGGCTCGCCGACGAAGTCCGCGACGAACAGGTTCGCGGGCGCGTCGTAGATCTCCTGCGGGGTGCCCAGCTGCTGGATCACACCGTCGTTCATCACCGCGATCCGGTCGGCCAACGACAACGCCTCCTCCTGGTCGTGGGTGACCAGGATCGTCGTGTGCCCCAGGTCTTTCTGGATCCGCTTGAGTTCGCGGCGGGTCGTGTCGCGCTGCCCGGCGTCCAGATGGGACAGGGGCTCGTCGAGCAGCAGCACGTCCGGCTCCCTGATCAGCGCCCGGGCCAGCGCGACCCGCTGCTTCTGGCCGCTGGAGAGCCCGGCGGGGCGGGCTGCCAGCAACGCGGAGATGCCGATGCGTTCCGCCATGGCGGTCACCCGGCGCGCGATCTCGGCCCGGCCGAAGCGGCGTCGCGCGGACAGGCCGAAGGCGAGGTTCTCCGCGACCGTCAGCGGCGGATAGAGCGCGTAGTTCTCGAACGCGACCCCGATGTTGCGCCGCTGCGCGGGCAGGTGGACCACGGACGTGCCGCCCACCCGGATGTCGCCGGCGGTGACCTGCTCAAGACCCGCGATCATCCGCAGTGTCGTGGACTTGCCGCAGCCCGACGGGCCGAGCAGCCCCAGCAGCTCGCCGGAGCGCAGCCGCAGATCGATGCCGCGCACCGCGTCGACCGACGGCCGCCCTCTGGCGGCGTACGTCTTGCGCAGCTCGTGCAGGGCCAGTTCAGTCATGGCCGGTCACCGCCCACCTCGCAGACCTGGTAGGGGACCTTGTGCTCGTCGAGCTCGCGCAGGGCGTCGGCCGGCGCGCCGCCGTCGACGAGCACCAGGTCGAAACGGGAGAGCGGGGCGAGCCGGTGCAGCGCCACCCGGCCCAGCTTGGAGTGGTCGAGGAGCAGCACGTTCTTCGCGGCCGAGTCGAGCATGGCGCGCTTCACCGACACGATGTGCTGCTCCTGGTGGTAGGCGAAGCCGCCGGAGACGGCGGAGGTGGAGGTGAAGCAGATGTCGACCTGCAGCGACTGGACGGCCTCCACGCAGGACACGCCGAGGAAGGAGGAGTGCAGCGGGTCGTAGTCGCCGCCGAGCGCCATCAGATGGATGCCGCGTTCGGTGGAGAGCAGGGTCAGCGCCTCGAGGAAGTTGGTGACGACGGTCAGCGGGGTGATCGCGCCGAGCCGGCGGGCGATCTCCAGCGTGGAGGTCGAGTCGTCGAGCATCACGGCCATGCCGGGCTCGATGAGGGTGAGCGCGTGTGCGGCGACGGCCGCCTTCTCCTCCCGCATCGTCTTCAGCCGGTAGGCGACGTTCGACTCGAACACGCCGGACGGCTGGGCGGTCACGCCACCACGGAACTTCCGTACGATCCCCTGGCGTTCGAGTTCGTCCAGGTCGCGGTGGATGGTCATCAGGCTGACGTCGAACCGTTCCGCGAGCTCGGCCGCGGTTCCCTCGCCCTGGGCGAGGACGTATTCGGCTATCGCCGCCTGGCGGGGAGCGGGGCCGCGCTGCGCTTGGGTGCTCATGAGATGTTTCCTTCGATCCTTCGTCCTGGTCCCTGCGGCCCGTCGGCCTCGAACAGCAGCAGGTTCTCAGGCCGTGCGGCCAGCCGGACAGGATCGTCGGGCCGCATCCCCGCGGCCTCGGCCCGCGGCACGACGAGCGACACGTGTTGCGCGCCGATGCGGACGGTGACCTCGACGGCCCGGCCGAGCGTCTCGATGACGTAGACGGTGCCGGTGAGCCGGAAGCCGGAGGAGCCGGAGCCGTCGAGCCCCAGGTCACGCGGTCGTACGCCCAGCTGTATGGGCGTGCCGGCGGGCGCTGCCACCCGCGGCGCGCCCTCGCAGTCGCCGTCCACCGCCCGGAAACTTCCGTCGCCGCCCACCGTGCCCGGCAGCAGATTGATCCGCGGCCGGCCGAACGACCGGGCGACGAAGGTGTCGTGGGGCCGGTGCCAGATGTCCTCGCGCGCCCCGCTCTGCACGATCCGCCCGTCCCTGATCACCCCGATCCGGTCACCGAGCGCCAGCGCCTCCACCGAGTCATGGGTGACGTACAGGGTGGTCGTGCGCTGCACGGCGCCGATCGCTTTGAGCTCGGCGCGCATCGCCTGGCGCAGTTTGGCGTCCAGGTGGGAGAGCGGCTCGTCGAGCAGGAACGCACGGGCCGGCCGGACCAGCACCCGGCCGAGGGCCACCCGCTGGCGCTGCCCGTTCGACAGTTCGCCCACCGGGCGGTCCAGCAAGGATGCGATGCCGAGCAGCCCGGCGATCTCCCCGATCCGCTCGCGGGCCCGGTCCGCGGGGAGGCGGTGGCGCGGCGAGCGGAGTGGGGAGGCGAGATTGTCGTAGGCGGTCCGGTGCGGATACAGGGCGTACGACTCGAAGCACATCGCCACGCCCCGGTCGTACGGCTCGACGCCCGTCATGTCCTCGCCGTCGAGCTCGACACGGCCGGCCGTGGGCTGTTCGAGACCCGCGACGGTCTTGAGGGTGGTCGTCTTGCCCGCGCCCGACGGGCCGAGCAGACAGTAGAACTCACCCGGCGCGACCTCCAGTTCGAGACCGTCCAGGGCCACGTTGCGCCCGTACGTCTTGCTGACGCCTCTCAGCGCGATCGCGGGCGCGTCCGTCCCGGTGGGTGCCGTCATGACTTCACCGCCCCGAAGGACAGCCCGCGCACCAGATAGCGCTGGATGGTGAGGGCGAGCAGCAGCGGCGGGACGACCGAGACCAGCGCGGCGGCGGCCGTGAGGTTGTACTTGGGGCGGTCGCCGCCGAGGAAGGACAGCGCTCCGACCGTCACGGTCTGTGCCTGTGACGAGGTGAGGATCAACGGGAAGACGAAGTTGTTCCAGGCGAAGATGAACGCGAGCAGCGACACGGCCGCGATCCCCGGCTTCACCAGCGGCAGCGCCACCTTGAAGAACGCCTGCTTGCGGGTGTAGCCGTCGAGCAGCGCGGCCTGCTCCAGCTCCGGGGAGAGGTCGGAGAAGTACGAGCGCATGATCCAGACGATCAGCGGCAGCGTGACCAGCTGGAGCACCCACACCATGCCGACGTACGTGTCGAAGAGCCCGAGCTGCTGATACAGCACGAACAGCGGGATGATCACGGTGAGTTCGGGGGCGAAGCGGAAGGAGAGCAGCGTGAACATCAGGTTCTCGGAGCCCTTGAAACGCCAGCGGGCGGCGGCGTAGGCGGCAGGCAGTCCGATCGCCAGGGACAGCAGCACCGCGCCCAGCGACACCACGAGGCTGTTGACGAAGAACCGCACGAACGGCACGCCCTGGTCGTCGCCCGCGCCCAGGACCGTGCGGTACGAGTCGAGCGTCGGTGTGAAGGAGAAGTAGGTACTGAACAGCTCCTCCGCCGGCTTCAACGACAGGATCACCATCCAGGCGACCGGGAACAGCGCGAAGACGAAGTAGAGGATCAGCGCGCCGTCCGCCGCGACGGCGACGAGCCTGCGCTTTCGGGTTCCACGATCGGTTCTCACTCGGTCACCTCCGCCGCGCGGCTGTTGATCCGGCCGAGATAGCGCACCAGCACCATGGCCGCGAGGTAGACCACCGCCCAGAGCACGATGGTGTAGCTGATGCCGAAGGAGTAGCGCTGGAAGCGGATCGCCTCCAGGTACGCGCGGATCTGCAGGACCACCGTCGAGTCGCCGGGACCGCCCTCGGTGAGTGCGTAGATGATGTCGAAGACCTTCAGCGAGTCCATGAACCGGAAGATCACCGCGACCAGGACGTACGGCCACAGCATCGGCAGGGTCAGCTTGCGGAAGGTGAACCACCAGTTCGCGCCGTCGACGGCGGCGGCCTCGAACGGCGAGCTGGGCAGGGAGCGCAGCCCGGCGAGCGCCAGGATCGCCACGAACGGCGTGTACACCCAGGTGTCCACGGCGATCGAGGTGAGCAGCGCGCCGGTCGGGGTGTCCGTCCACTGCACCCCGCCGAGCCCGAAGGGCTTCAGCAGGTGGTTGATGACACCGACGGACGGCTGGAGCATCAGCTTCCACATGATCGCGGCGATGACCGGCGCGATCATCAGCGGCAGGATGAGGATCTTCTCCAGTACCCGGCCCACCAGGGAGGAGCGGTGCAGCAGCAGCGCCACCCCGACCCCGAGCACCGTCTCGACGGCCGCCGCGCCCACCGCGTACAGCAGGGTGACCCGCGCCGAGTCCCAGAAGGCGCTCTGCGCGAAGATCCGCCGGTAGTTCTCCAGGCCGACCACGTCGGGCACCGGCTTGCTCGCCGAGAAGTCGAAGACCGTGTAGTAGAGGCCGAGTCCGAACGGGTAGAGGATGCCGCCGGTCAGCAGCAGCGCGGGCACGATCAGCAGATACGGACGCAGCGAGCGGCGCCAGCCGGGCACGCTGCGCGCCGCTCGCTTCACCTCCTCGCGTGAGGCCGCCCCGTGGCCGGTCTCCGACAGCGAGGACACCTGTCAGCCCACCTTCGACGCCAGGTCGCCGGCGAGGCCGTTCAGTACGGAGGCGGCGTTCTTGCCGCCGTAGATCTCCTGGAGCGCGGCGGCCCAGCTGGTCGTCGCGTCGAAGAACTGCTGCTGCGGAGTGAACTGGATCTTCGTCTGGTCGACGACCGTCTCGAAGGTCTCGATGAAGCCGGGGATCGCCTTCATCTTGTCCTTGTAGGCGGCGTCCTGACTGACCGACTGCCGCACCGGGTCGATGTGGTTGTAGCGCACAGCGCCCTTGAGCAGATGCTCCTTGCCGGTCGCCCACTGCAGGAACAGCCAGGCCGGCAGCTTGTTCTTCGACTTGGCGTTCATGCCGAGCGACCAGATCCACATGTTGGTGGCGAGCGAACCGCCGGGGCCCTTCGGGCCGGGGTGGAAGGCGATCTTCCCGGAGGCGGGGGAGGCGCCCTTCACAGCCTGGAAGTAGGCGGCGGTGTCGGCGTCGAACAGCATTCCCGCCTTCTTCGCACCGAGGTCGCTGGAGCACTGGTACCAGGTGTACGAGGTCCAGGACGGCGGGCCGCCCTTCTTGACCATCTCGGCCCAGTCCCGGGTGAAGGCGATCGCCTCCGGCGAGTTCATCGCGGGCTTCACCTTGCCGCCTTCGACGGTGAAGTCCTTGAGGCCGTTGCGGGCGTACATCGTCATGAAGCCGGGGTGGATGGTGGCCCAGCTGCGCGATCCGCGCACCGCGACCCCGTACATCCCGTCGAAGCCCGCGCCCGGAGCCTTGCGCTTGATGGTCCCGGCCAGCTCGCGCAGTTCGTCGAAGGACTCGGCGGGCCTCAGGCCGAGCTTGTCGAACACCTCGGTGTTGTAGGCGACCACATTGGTCTCCCAGCCCCACGGCAGCGCATACTGCCCGCCCTGGCCGAGCGGGGCGCCGGCCTGCAGGGACCACTGGTCGGCCTGCAGCAGGTTGGGGAAGAAGTCCGCCTGGTCCCATTCGGCCCCGGTCGCGGACGCGTTGCGCATCCACGGCCCGAGGTCCTCCAGCCATCCGGGCGGTCCGTACTGCCACACCATGTACGCGCCGAGCATGAAGACGTCGTAGGACGCGCGGCCGCTGGAGAGGTCGACGGTGAGCTTGTCGAAGTAGTTGTCCTCCGGGAAGACGTCGTACTCGACCTTGATGCCGGTCCTCTCGGTGAACGACTTCAGGTCCGCGATCAGCGCGTCCGTGTACGGGTGCTTGTTGAGCAGCGCCTTGACCGTCTTGCCGTCGGCCCGCTTCCAGTCGAAGGACCCCGTGACGTCGTCGGCCGCCGAGCCGTCGCCCTGCTTCTTGTCCTCGCCGAAGCCGGCACCGCACGCGGTGAGCAGCGGCGCCGCTGAGGCCGCAGCCGTCAGGGCGAGAAACCGCCGCCGGTCGTGTCCGCGCATGTCCATCCCGACCTCCGCAGTGTCTTCTGGGGCGCTCCCGGCCCCTGGCAGGGGAGCTTCGAAACACGTTCAGCCGACTGGTTAACAGAGGTTGTAACAGCGCCAGTTGGGCGTCAATCCCTCGCGCAACGGAAATTCTCGGTGCACAGTGAGAACTTCACAGAAGGAGTCGGTATGTGGATGGGAATCGATCTCGGCACACAGGGCGCCCGTGCGGTGCTCGCCACCGACGACGGGGACGTCCTCGGCAGCGGGTCCGCCCCGCTGACCGGCAGACGCGACGGCGTGTGCCACGAACAGTCACCGCAGGACTGGTGGACCGCCGTCTGCGCCGCCACCCGCGAGGCCCTGCGCGACCGGCCGGGCCCGCGCGCCCTCGCCGTCTGCTCCACCTCGGGGACGGTGCTGCTCTGCGACGCCGCCGGCCGGCCGCTCACCCCGGCCCTGATGTACGACGACGGCCGCGCGCCCGGGCGCGGCCCCGGCAAAGCGCAATGGCTCCTGCGGCGCCACGGCACCGGGGAGGGCGCCCGTGTCACTCACCAGGCCGACCTGATCGTCTCCCGCCTGGCGGGGCGCCCACTGCCCACGGACGCGAGCCACGCCCTGAAGACCGGCTACGACCCCGAGTCCGGCGCCTTCGGCGACGGGGACCTGCCGGACGGGGTGCTGCCCGATGTGGTCCGCTCGGGCAGCAGCCTCGGCCAGGTGTGCCGGGCGGCCGAGGAGGAGACCGGCATCCCCGAGGGCACCCTGATCGTGGCGGGCATGACCGACGGCTGCGCCGCACAGATCGCCTCCGGCTCGCTCGCCGTCGGCTCCTGGAACTCGGTCCTCGGCACCACGCTCGTCCTCAAGGGGGTCACCGCCGAGCCCCTGCGCGACCCGGCCGGGGTGGTCTACAACCACCTTTCACCCGACGGGAGCTGGCTGCCGGGCGGAGCGTCCGGCGTCGGCGGCGGAGCGCTGCGCACCGCCTTCCCGGACGCGGACCCGGCCCGCCTCGATCTCCTTGCGCAGGCCCACGAGCCGGCGGGCGCCGTCGCCTACCCGCTGGCCTCGAGCGGCGAGCGCTTCCCGTTCCTCGCCCCCGACGCCGAGGCCTTCCTGCTCGGCAGCCCCGCGTCCGATGCCGACCACTGGGCGGCCCTCCTGCAGGGCGTGGGCCTGGCCGAACGGCTCTGCCTGGACTACCTCGACCACCTCGGCGCGCCCCTGCACGGACGGCTGACCTTTACCGGCGGGGCGGTGCGCAGCGCCTACTGGACCCGGCTGCGCGCCGACATCTTGGGCCGAGCCGTGCACATCCCCCGCTCGGCGGAACCGGCGCTCGGCATGGCTGTCCTGGCGGCGTACGGGGCGGGCGGCGCCCCCACGCTGGCCGCCGCCGCCACGCGGATGGTCCGGCCGGACCATGTGGTGACCCCGCGCCGCAGCGACCGCTTCACCGAGCCGTATCTGACGATGGTGGGCGAACTGGAGCGGCGCGGCTGGCTGCCCGAGCCGGTCGCCGCGCACGCCCGGGCCCGTACGGAGGAGAACGCGTGACCGCCACCCTGCTGCTCGCACGCCACGGCCAGACCGTCTGGCACGCGGAGAACCGCTACGCGGGCGTCAGCGACATCGCCCTGACCGACGAGGGACGCCGCCAGGCCGAAGCCCTCGGCGCCTGGGCGGGCCGGTACCCGGTGGACGCGATCTGGACGTCCACCGTCTCCCGGGCGATCGAGACCGCGGAACCCGCCTGCCGGGCCCTTCGCCTCCTGCCGCGGCGCGAGCACGGCCTGCGCGAATGCGACTTCGGGGTGTTGGAGGGGCGCACCCTGGCCGAGTTCGCGGCAGAGGACCCCAAGGCGGCCGAGGCCTTCCGCGCGGACCCCGTGGCCCACCCGTTCCCGGACGCGGAGGAGCCCAAGGCGGAGAACGTCGAGGACGACCTCGACGGCTACAAGGGACAGGCCAAGGCCGTCG
>NZ_JBEXRZ010000163.1:0-16105 GCF_040613325.1 Streptomyces sp. NPDC006283
ATCTGCTTCTCGCGGCGGCGGTTGGACCCGAGCCGGCCGTTCCGGATGCCGAATGGGCCGCGAGGCCGGACCATCCAATCAGTGGCTGTGTGCAGGACAGAAGCGGCACCGGGCGTGGCTACCCGCCATGTGCGCAGGTCGGCGTGGAGCGCGGACTTGCGGGTACACGCGTACCACCGAGGAGGTTCTATGGCCATGCTGGAACGGTCCGCGACCATCACGAGCCGAACCGAGGGCGCGCCCGAGGAATCCGCCGACAACGGCTGCCCGCCCGAGAGTTCGCGCGAGCGGGTCAATCGCCGGTGGAACGAAATCCTTCAGGAGACCCGGGTCGCACAGACCGGAGTCCAGATTCTGTTCGGCTTTCTGCTGAGTCTGGCCTTCACACCGGCCTTCGACGACCTCGCCACCTTCGACCGCAGCGTCTACGTCGTCACCGTGGTGCTCGGCGCCTCGGCGACGGGTGCGCTGATAGCGCCGGTGTCGATCCATCGCTTCCTGTCCGGACTGCGCATGAAGCACGAGGTCGTCGAGGCCGCAAGTCGGTTGATGGTCTGCGGCATGGTCCTGCTCGCACTCACCATCGGCTGCACCCTGCTGTTGATCCTCCACGTCGTACTGCCGAGCCTCCTGGCGGAACTGCTCGTCGGCGGCGTCATGTTGTGGTTCGTGCTGTGCTGGTACGTGCTGCCCCTGCGTCTTCGCCGCAAGGCTCTGCGGCGGGAGCGGACCTGACCTCCGGAGGCCGGAGACGTAACGCCCAGGGTCAGTCCGACTGCGATGGGCCGGAAGGCTTTGGGCTCAGGCGGAGTGTTCGAAAGACCGGAACGCCGACGGAAACTGACGAGACGTCAGGGTGAAGTCGGCGTTCAGTCATGCGCTCGGGGTCTGTGACGACCCCGCCGCCGGACCGCTGTGAGCGTCGCCTCGGCGCTGTCCAGAAGCATGTCCAGCGCGTGCGGGTACGCGCTCTCGTTCATGCGGGCGACGAGCAGCGGCGCGGTGGCGGCGATGTTCGGGTGGGTGTCCGCCGGCAGCCGGGCATAGGTGGCCTGCCAGACCGTCTCGTCAGCGGTCCGGGACGCGGCCGGAAGAGCAAGGCTCGCGGCGTCGAGCGCCGCGAAGGCGAGCGTCTGGTCGATGAAGGCCTGGTAGATCCGCACCGCTTGCGGATCAGGGAATCCGGCGGTGCGCAGTACGCCGAGGATCGTCTCGTCGGCGGAGATCTCGTGCGCACGGCCACTGACCCGACTGGCCGTGAGGACAGCGGCCTGCGGATGCGCGAGATAGGCGGAATGGATCCGCAGCCCGAGATCTCGCAGATCGCTGCGCCAGTCGCCCAGGGGTCGCCGCCCCCGCATCGCCCGGCCTATCAGCTCGTCGGCTATCGCCAGCGTCAGATCGTCGGTACCGCGGAAGTACCGGTACAGGCTGCTCGGGTCGGCTCCCAGCGCGGTGCCGAGGCGCCGCACCGTCAGCCCTTCCCGGCCGTGCTCCTTCAGCATCCGCAGTGCCGTATCCACGATCAGCTGCTCCGAGAGAACAACGCCGTTCTTGGTCGGCCGCCTGCGCCGGCGCGCCGATTCCGCCACCACCTGCTTCGCCATGAGGCTCCCTCCGCCCCCCGGGGCGAGCTTATGCCAACGCGATTGACGTGTTGCGACGAGGGCGCGTTTCATGGCGGCACCAGGGCTCCTGGCCCCCGACGAAAGGCGTTCCTCATGCGAGTACTGCTGGTCGGCGCGGGCGGAGTGGGCACCGCGATCACCCGGATCGCCGCCCGCCGCTCCTTCTTCGATCACATCGTGGTCGCCGACTACGACCTGCCGCGGGCTGAGGCGGCGGTCGCCGCACTCGGCGAGGACGGGACCCGTTTCAGTGCGGTCCGGATCGACGCCTCCGACCGGGAGGCGGTCACCGCGCTGCTCGTGGCCGAACGGTGCGACGTGCTGCTGAACGCCACCGATCCGCGATTCGTGATGCCGCTCTTCGAGGCCTCGCTCGAGGCGGGGGCCCACTACGTCGACATGGCGATGTCCCTGTCGTATCCGCACCGCGACCGCCCCTACGAGGAGTGCGGGGTCAAGCTCGGCGACGCGCAGTTCGAGCGTGCCGCGGACTGGGAGAAGGCCGGGCGGCTGGCGCTCGTCGGCATGGGGGTCGAGCCGGGGCTCTCCGACGTGTTCGCCCGGTACGCGGCGGACGAACTGTTCGACACGATCGAGGAGATCGGCGTCCGCGACGGTGCCAACCTCACCGTCGACGGCTACGACTTCGCCCCCTCCTTCTCCATCTGGACCACCATCGAGGAATGTCTCAATCCACCGGTGGTCTGGGAGAAGGGCCGGGGCTGGTTCACCACGGCACCCTTCAGTGAGCCCGAGGTCTTCGACTTTCCCGAGGGCATCGGCCCGGTCGAGTGCGTCAACGTCGAGCACGAGGAGGTTCTGCTGATCCCGCGCTGGGTGGACGCCGGGAGGGTCACGTTCAAGTACGGGCTCGGTGAGGACTTCATCGAGACCCTCAAAACGCTGCACAAGCTGGGCCTCGACCGCACGGACAAGGTGGCCGTGGCGGGCGGGGCGCAGGTGTCCCCGCGCGACGTCGTCGCCGCCTGCCTGCCGGACCCGGCCACGCTCGGCGACCGGATGCACGGCAAGACCTGCGCCGGCACCTGGGTGAAGGGAACCAAGGACGGCGCTCCGCGCGAGGTGTACCTGTACCACGTGGTCGACAACCAGTGGTCGATGCGCGAGTACGGATCGCAGGCGGTCGTCTGGCAGACGGCGATCAACCCGGTCGTCGCCCTGGAGCTCGTCGCGAGCGGCGTATGGGCGGAATCCGGCGTCCGCGGCCCGGAAGCCCTCCCGCCGGTGCCCTTCCTCGACCTGCTGAGGGAGTACGGCTCTCCCTGGGGCCTGCGCGAGCAGTGAGAGCAGTGACCGGACGCGCCGCGCTTGGGGCGAGCGGGCGCCGCGCCTGCCAGTGAGCGCATGCCGCGCGGAGAGGCGCGGCCCGCGCTCAGCGGGGCGGACAACGGCCCGCGCGAGTCCCTGAGCGACGGGCGTTCGCTCACCGCCGACCAGCTCGCCGTTCTGGCGCAGCACCGCTGGCAGCGCAACTTCTACTCCTGACCCCGCAGGGCTTCGACGAGCGGCCTCGGTCACGACCGAAACCCGGCGGCGACGCGGGTCGCCGCCGGGCGGTCACCGTCGGCCGGAGCCGTTCATGATGGCCTCGGCGAGGGCCGCCATGGGCGGCCATGACCACTGACCGGCACGGGCGAGCAGGAAACTGCGGCGCATGCCGGCCAGCGGGTCCAGCGGCCGGAAGGCGACGTCGCTCCGGTGCCGTTCGATCCCCGACCGGGCCAGCAGCGCCACCCCGAGGCCGGCTCCCACCAGGCTGTTGACCAGGTGCAGGCTGTCCACGCGGTGGGCTATCCGGGGAACGAAACCGGCGATCGCGCACACCCGGTGCACCAGTTCGTCGTCATCGGTGCCGCGCGAGTTGGCGATCCAGCCCGCTTCGGCGAACTCCGCGAGTTCGGACAGGGCGACGGGCCGGCCGGCGTCCGTCCGGCCGGCCGGGACGGCGAGGTAGAGCGGCTGTTCTTCGAACTGGCAGGCGCTCAGCTCGGGCGGCACCCCACGCGGCACCAGGCTGTAGTCGTACACCACGCCCATGTCGATGCCGCCTGAGCGCAGCAGCCCCGCCGTGTGCTCCGGCTCGTGCTCGTGGACCTCCACGGTGACCCGCGGATACCGCTGCCGCAGGCGCGCCAGCGCGGGCAGCACCACCGGCTCGACCGCCGTGTAGAAGCTCGCCAATCGCACGCGGCCGACCGGCTCTGTCGTTCCGCGGAGCTCCGCCTGGGCTTCCTCCACCGCGGCGAGGATGCCCACCGCGTGCTCGACCAGACGCTCGCCTGCGGGTGTCAGCCGCACCCGGCGGCCGTCCGGGGTCAGCAGCCGCACACCGACTTCCTGCTCCAGGACGGCCAGATGTTTGGACACGGCCGATGTCCCGTAACCGGTACTCGCGGCCACCGCCGCCATGGTGCCGAGCCGGTGCAGCTCGACCAGCAGCCGCAGCCGCCCCAGGTCGGGCAGATTCTCTGTACCGCTGTCCGCAGTCATGCCAGGATTGTCCACCAACAGTGGCTGATCGATCCACTTTCAGCCCGTGGACAGAAACATGACGTCCCTGATCCCATGGGCCCGGTGACCGCCACCGACGCACCCGCCCCCGACGCCACCGCCCTCCCCGCCAGGCCGGCCACCGGCCCCGCGCCGGCCCCTCGCCATCTGCCGGGGCCGGTGCTTGTCCTCGTCGCCATGGTCGTGCTGCACACCGGCAGCGCCCTGGCGACGGAGCTGTTCCACTCTCTCGGCCCTGCCGGGACGACCTGGCTGCGGCTGACCTTCGCCGCGCTCTTCCTCGTCGCGTTCACCGGAAGGTCGCTGTGGCGGACGCTGCGAGCCACCCCACGCGGCGATCTGCTGGTCACCGGCTTGCTGGGCGTGGTCAGCGCCGGGATGATGCTGTTCTTCTCCGAAGCCGCCGCGCGTCTGCCCCTGGGCACCGCCACCGCGCTGGAATTCCTGGGTCCGCTCGCCGTCGCGCTCGTCGCGTCCCGCCGGCGCAAGGACCTGGTCTGGCTGGGGCTCGCCGCAGCCGGCGTGGTCCTGCTGACGTCGCCGTGGAGCGGAGCCACCAGTGCGACCGGTGTCCTCTTCGGTCTGGGCTCGGCGGCCTGCTGGGCGCTCTACGTCGTCGGCACCGCGCACGTCGGAAGCCGCTTCTCCGCCCCGCACGCACTGGCCGTGTCCCTGGCGGTCGCCGCGGTCGTCGCCGCGCCGTTCGGCGCGCCGGGCGCCCTGGCGGAACTCACCTGGCAGACGGCTGCCGCGGCGGCGGGTATCGCCGTGCTCATGCCGCTGGTGCCGTTCCTGCTGGAGATGAAGGCGCTCCAGCGCATCGGGAAGACCACGTACGGCACACTCGCCGGCCTGGAGCCCGCCGTCAGCCTGCTGGCCGGCATGGTCCTCATCGCGCAGACGCCCGCGATCCTGCAGGTGGCCGGCACCGCATTGGTCGTCGCCGCCGGCATCGGTGCGACTCGGGCCGAGTCCCGGCGCTGAGCGGGCGCCCCACGACCGGCGCGGCACGGCGCCGGCCCTTCGTCGAGGCGGCGTTCTCGGCGTACGCGCAGCCTGTTCCCTCTGCACAATGGACAAAACGGACACCCTGCCCTCACCCCGCCTCCTGCGGGCACGGGCACACGTTGGGCGCCGTGCAGGAGAAAGGGGCAGTCGCGTGCGGTCAGACCGGTCGGTGGACGAAGAGGGCCCCACGCCGCTCCTGTCCGAGCCGGGGACTCTGCTGGAGCACATTCCGGTCGCCGTCTTCGGAATGGATGAGCACGACCGGATCTGCTATTGGGGCCCCGGTGCGAAGGACCTCTTCGGGCACCACTCCGCCTCGGCGCTGTCCCGGCCCGCCGGCATCCTCTTCCCCGATCCGCCCCCGGGCGAACCGCCCGCGTCCACACGGCTGGGGGAGCGGGGCAGGACACTCGGATACTGGCGGTTCCGGCATCCCGCTCGGCACCGGGACGGCGCTGTCTTCCCGTGCGGCTTCCGGGCCTTCCCCGTGACCGGTGCCGAAACCGGCTCCGTCGTCATGGTCCTGGCGAGCCGCGGCGACGAGCTCGACCGGGTGAAGACCAATCTGGCCTTCCTCGACGCCCTTTTCGAGACCTGCCCCATAGGCCTGGTCATGCTCGACGAGGAGCTGCGGTACGTCCACCTCAACCAGGCGCTCGCCGAGATGGACGGACTCCCCATCGAGGAGCACCTCGGCCGGCGAATGGACGAGGTCATGCTCACCACCGACGGAGGCGAATATTTGCGGATGCTCCGCACAGTCGCCGCCGGCGGGCCGCCCGTCGTGGGCGCCCTGGTCGGTCTGCGCACCGCGGGGCACCCGGACCGCGCCCAGGTGCGGTCGGTGAGCCTGTTCCCTTTGAGTCAGGCGGGCGACACCCGGCCCGGAGTGGGCGGGCTGCTGGTGGATGTGACCGACCGCGAACAGGCCATCGTCGAAGCGACGGCGACCCGGCAGAGGCTGGCGCTGCTCGACCGCGCCACGGCCCGCATCGGCACCACCCTCGACGTGGAGGTGACCGCCCGGGAACTCGTCGAGGCCGCGGTACCGGACTTCGCCGACGCCTGTGTCGTCGAAGTCGTGCAGTGGATGGACGAGGCCGAGGTGTTCGACCCGGACCTGCCGCTGATCACCCACAGAATCGCCTCAGGAACGGTTCTGCCGCCGCCCGCCACCGAGCTCGTGAGCGGTCTCGAGACGGTGACGTACCCGCCGGGCTCCAGCGTCCACCGGATGCTGCGCACGGGCAGGCCGGTCTCCGTCGCGGTGAACGCGGACTTCGTCACCACGACCGTGATCCACCAGGACCGGGCCCAGCTCCTGATCGACAGCGGTTTGAAGTGCATCCTCCTCGCACCCCTCGTCGCCCGGGGCACGGTCCAGGGCGTCACCATGTTCGGCCGCTCCGCCGCCCGCCCGCCCTTCACGGAACAGGACCTCACCCTCGCCGGGGAGCTCGCCTCCCGTGCCGCGCTGTGTCTCGACAACGCACGCCTCTACAGCCGGGTGCAGCACATCGCGCTCACCCTCCAGCGCGCGCTGCTGCCCACTGCGCTCGCGGCCGGCTCCTACGTCGAAGTCGCCCACCGCTACGTACCGGGCAGCCACATCACCGAGGTCGGCGGCGACTGGTACGACGTGATCAACCTGCCGGACGACCGCGTCGCACTCGTCGTCGGCGACGTCATGGGGCACGGAGTGCCCGCCGCCGCGGCCATGGGCAGGCTCCGCATCACCGCCAAGGCACTCGCCAGGAGCAACCAGGAACCGGACGCTCTTCTCGGCGAACTGGACGCCTGCGCCCAGGAGGCGGGCATCGAACTGGCGACCTGCCTCTACATCCGCTACGACCCAGCCACCGGCCGCGCCCGCATCGCGAACGCCGGCCACCCGCCGCCGCTCGTCCTCCATCCCGACGGCACGGTCAGGACGATCAGCGAGGTGCTGGGGATCCCTCTCGGGGTCGGCGGCCTTCCCTTCGGGACGACCGACATCGACCTGCCCGACGGCGCCGTTCTCGCGCTTTACACCGACGGCCTCATCGAAGCCCGCGGCCAGGACATCGAGGACGGCATGGCCGCGGCCCGCGCCGAACTGCGACGTGCGCCGGCCGATCTGGAGAAAGCGGCGGACGCCATCCTGTCCCGTCTGAGGCCCGACCCTCCCGACGACGACACAGTGCTCGTCCTCGCACGCGTGCGCCGCCGGCCGCAGTACGCTCCCGACGGCAGCCCCACCCCAGGAGCGACTCCATGACCGTCCCCGCCGACTCACCGTCCGCCGACGGCGGCCTGCGCTACGACGACCTGCGCGCGCTGTTCGTCAACTGCACCCTCAAGCGCTCCCCGGAGGTCAGCAACACCGAGGGGCTGATCGACAGGAGCCGCGCGGTGATGGAGGCGGGCGGCGTCACCACCGAACTCGTCCGGGCCGTCGACCACGACATCGCGACCGGCGTCTGGCCGGACATGACCGAGCACGGCTGGGCCACCGACGCATGGCCGGCGCTGTACGAGCAGGTGCTGGCCGCCGACATCCTGGTCCTGGCGGGGCCCATCTGGCTGGGCGACAACAGCTCGGTGACGAAACAGGTCGTCGAACGTCTCTACTCCTGCTCGAGCCTGCTCAACGACCGCGGGCAGTACGCGTATTACGGCCGCGTCGGTGGCTGTCTGATCACCGGGAACGAGGACGGCGTCAAGCACTGCGCGATGAATCTCCTCTACAGCCTCCAGCACCTCGGCTACACCATTCCCCCGCAGGCCGACGCGGGCTGGATCGGTGAGGCGGGGCCGGGGCCCTCGTATCTCGACGAAGGCTCCGGAGGCCCGGAGAACGACTTCACCAACCGCAACACCACGTTCATGACCTGGAACCTGATGCACCTGGCGGCCCTGCTCAAGCGAGCCGGCGGCATCCCCGCCCACGGCAATCAGCGGTCCGAGTGGGACGCGGGATGCCGTTTCGACTTCCCCAATCCCGAACACCGCTGAGCGCAGTCCAGGGGCGGAGGTTCGAACGTCCCACCTGCCGAATACGAGACCGCCTACTACCTCACAGCCGCAAATCCCAGGTCAAAGCCAGAACCTGAGAGGCCGGTTCGTGAGTTGATGTCTGCATCCGGGCGAGGCTGGATGTGACTGAGCGTTTCAGTCGGCGAATCCTCGGAAGACGCCCTCGGGATCATCCCTGGCCGCATCCGCGAAGTCACCGAAGTCCAGGTTGGCGATCAGCAGGTTCGGGTTCATTTCGTGGATCCCGTACGGCACCACGCGGAACGCGCCGCCGCACACCTCGAACTCCTCGTCGCTTTCGCACTGCTCCCTGGTGAGCAGGGACAGCGCCAGCCACGTGACAGGAGCTTCCCGCATCGAGACGCGGTCTGCGAGGTAGGCAACGCCTCGGAGTTCTGCGTGCGTGGATGCCGCGGAGAGCACCTGAGCGGGTGTGGTTCCTTCCATTTCGGATCGTCGACGATGTGGCTGTACGGCTCGAATTCGTCCTCATCGCCCCAGGTCATCATCAGCGCCGCTTTCAGGGCCGACCACGCTTGCTCATCGTCATAGTTGGTCCTGATGATCAGCGCGGCGTCCTTGTCACGCCCCGCCGACCACTCGATTCGGTCACTCATGCTGCTCTCCCCGCCCAACCGCGCAGGTCACTGCCCCCTCCGTATTCGGCATGAACGTTACGCGAGGGCACTGAGACACCCGGGAGTGCTTCGGTTGGCGAAGCCCGCCGAAGCACTCAACTGGGGCGGTGCTGTTGGTCGTGGTGCTCGGGCGGCTACTGCCAGCCGATGCCTGGCATGCGATGGCTTGCCTGCTGCGCACGCGATGTCTCGTCCAGTAGCGGCGCGGGCGGAGTCGCTGCCCTTCGCGGGCTCAACGGCTCTTGTACATCGTGACCGTGAAGCTGACCTTCTTACCGTTGTGGTAGTCGGTGCTGTCCCACACCGAGATGTGAGACCTGTCCTTCATCCGCAGGTGCAGCACCTCATCGGCGTTGCTCCAGTTGTATCCGACGAACTGGAAGTTCGGCTCGGGGCTGTCTCCCATTCTCCTGTTTCCCCAGCTGCAGATACGCGACGAGTCGTTCTCGCACACGGACCAGGCTCTGGCGTACAGATGGCAGTCCTGTCCCTGCCATACGTCGATACGCTTCAGCCTCGCGTCGGACGAGCGCCACGTTCCGTTGAAACGGCTGGCGGAGCACGAGGCGGCTGCTTCTTTCGTCGAGGTGACGGTGAGCACCACCGAGAGGGAGAGCGTCAGGGCGGCCGTCAAGAGCACGGCCATGATCCGGCGTAGTGGAATGCGGGCAGAAGAGACCTGTGTCATCGTGAACCTCCGATAGCGGGTCGCAGCGCGGGGCATCCCGTCGTCACACGACGCGTTGCCCCCTACTTCGGCTGAACGCCACTCATTCGGGCCCGGATCATTTCGCCCTTTACCCCTGCCTATTCCAGAGCAGCACTCCGCAATCCTGATCGCAAGTCGGCAGGATTTTCGTATTTCGCCCACGATTCAATGATGAATGCGATCCAAAGTGGATCGGTCAATGAATGCGAATGTGTGGGTGAGATTCCATGCCGGGTCGAGCGAGTTGGCGCCGGGCCGTCGCACTGCTCGCCTCCACGGCGATCGCGGCGACCCTGATGGGTGCCCCTCCGTACTCGTCCGCACCATCCATGGTCTGGCGGCAGGTCTGCCCTGCCGCCAGCAGTCCGTTGCCGGAAGCACGGGGAACGTCCCCGGGCCGGTCACACCCGTACGTCACCGGGCCGGCGTACGGCCTCGGCAGGCGTGGGCGTGAGTGTCTTATGCAGGTTGGTGCGCAGCGTCGTCGCGGCGTCGAGCAGGTAGTTCTGCGGGACCTTCCACGGGCCGCGGTCGCCCTGGCGGGGGAAGGCGTCGATGGCGCGCCGGACGTACCCGGAGGCCAGGTCGAGCAGCGGGCGCTCGTTCAGCGTGGTCGTCGGCCGCGGTTCCACCGCCGCGTAGTTGTGGTCGCGCATGTGGTTGAGGACCTTGCACACCAGCCGGGAGCTGAGGTCGGCGCGCAGGGTCCACGAGGCGTTGGTGTAGCCGATGCACATCGCGAAGTTGGGGACGCCGGTCATCATCGCACCGCGCCACACGAACTGCTGGTTGAGCTGCACCGGTTCGCCGTCGACGTGCGGCGCGATGCCGCCGAAGGCCAGCAACCGCAGTCCGGTGGCGGTCACGACCACGTCCGCCTCCAGGACTCGGCCGGACCTCAGCCGAATGCCCTCGGGGACGAACCGGTCGATGTGGTCGGTGACGATCGCGGCGGCACCCGTCCTCAGCGTCTTGAACAGATCGGCGTCGGGGACGGCGCACAGCCGCTGGTCCCACGGGTCGTACGTGGGCGTCAGATGCTCCTCGACCAGCCGGTCGTCCTGGACGATGCGCTTGTTCATCCCTGTCAGCAGGCGTCGCGCCGCCTTCGGGCTGCGCCGGCAGAACTGGTAGAGGCCGATGGCGAAGAGGATGTTCTTCGTCCGCACCATCCGGTGCGCAGCGCCCGCGGGCAGTACGGCGCGGATGGCGTCCGCCAGCCTGTCCCGTGACGGCAGCGAGCCGATCCAGGTTGGCGAGCGCTGCAGCATGATGACGTGCGCGGCGCTCGCCGCCATCGAGGGCACCAGAGTGACGGCGGTGGCGCCGCTGCCGATGACCACCACGCGCTTGCCCGTGTAGTCCAGCTCCTCGGGCCAGAACTGCGGGTGCACGACGGTGCCCTCGAACGCGTCGATACCCGCGAACTCGGGCGCGTGCCCCTGGCCGTAGTCGTAGTAGCCGGCACAGCAGTACAGGAAGTCGCACGTCAGGGTGGTCAAAGTGACACCGCCGTCCGCACCGGTGCGCTGGACGGTCAGGGTCCAGCGGGCCGTCTTTGTCGACCAGTCGGCGCCGACCACCTTGGTGCCGTAACGGATCCTGCGGTCGATGCCGAACTGCGCCGCCGTCTCCTCGATGTAACTCAGGATGGACCTGCCGTCGGCGAGCACCTTCGCAGCCCGCCACGGTTTGAACGGGTAGCCCAACGTGAACATGTCGGAGTCGGAGCGCACGCCCGGGTAGCGGAACAGGTCCCACGTTCCACCCATGGACTGCCGCGCCTCGAGGATCGCGTACGAGCGCTCCGGGCACTCCGTCTGGAGCCGGTAGCCCGCGCCGATGCCGGACAGGCCGGCGCCCACGACGACGACGTCGAGGTGCTCGACGGGGGCGTCGGGGCCGGCGGTGGAGGTGTCTGCGGTGTGCGTCATGCTTCCCAGTCTCCGGAACCACATTCGGTAGGAATCGACCTGGCGCGACAGGTCTTTGACCCTGGACGACATGTCCTTGATCGATCCGCCGGCCTGCGCGGCTTCGGGGCCACGGTGGCGGAACCCGGCGGCGACGCCGAGGCCTGTGCCGAGCGGGCAGGCCGCCCGGCGGCCGCTCTCGACGCGGACGACCTGCTGCTGCCCGAAGAGGCGATGGCCACAGTACTGGGCTCGCCGCCGACGCCTTCGCTGTCCCTATCTCAAGCGGCGCAACGAGGCCCGCTCCGACCGCATCCGCCCGACGGGGCTGGCGGATGCGGCTCAGCGCGGCAGTCCCCAGCGGCTGCCCTTCGCCGTCGTGACCAGCTCGCGGACCGTGGCCGGCTTGATCCGCGGCCGTCCGTCGCGACGGCCCCGGGTCAGCTCGGCACGGTTGATCGCCGCCGGCCCACGGGCGTCGACGACCTGGCGGTTGCGCCGCCGTACGAGCCGGCTGAACGCCCTCGGCCCTCGCGCCGGCGCGGGCAGGGCGCCGGCGACGGCATCGGCGAGCAGCGTGCCGACCGTCTCGGCCGCGCAGGTGCGGTTGGCGCCGATACCGCCCGAGGGGCCGCGCTTGATCCAGCCCACGACGTAGGTCCCCGGGCGGTCCGTCACCCGGCCGCCCGCGTGCGGAACGGTGCCGGTGGACTCGTCGAACGGCAGCCCGGCCACCGGGACACCGCGGTAACCGACCGCCCGCAGCACCAAGCCGGCCGCTATCCGGTGCTCCTGCGGCCCTGCGGTGACGCGTACGGCCTGGACGCCCGTCCCGCCGAGTATCCCGAGGGGAGCGGAGTGAAAGCGGAACACGATGCGTCGCCCCGCCGCCGGCGCGAGCGAGAGGTCCACTCTGTCGCGCGCGACACCCCGTAGTACGGCGGCCTTGTCCCGCGGCGCGGCCGCGTCGATCGTCGCCCCGATCCGTGGATCGTGATCGTCGACGACCAGGTCCACACCGGCCAGGTGCTTGAGGGCGAGCAGCTCGGACCTGGTGTACGCGGCGTCCTCGGGGCCGCGGCGCCCCAGCAGCACCACCTCGCGCACCTTGCTCGCGCGCAGGGCGGCCAGGGCATGGTCGGCGATGTCGGTGCCGGTCAGCGTCTGCGGATCGCAGACCAGGATGCGGGCGACATCAAGGGCCACGTTGCCGTTGCCGATCACGACGACCCGCTCGGCCGACAGGTCGAACGCCTCCGGAGCGACCTCCGGGTGGGAGTTGTACCAGGAGACGAACGCGGTCGCGGAGACGCTGCCGGCCAGGTCCTCGCCGGGGACTCCCAGCCGGCGGTCGGTGGAGGCGCCCACCGCGTAGATGACGGCGTCATGGTGCGCTGCGAGTTCTTCCGCCGTGACGTCCCTGCCCACTTCGAGCCCCAGATGCATACGGACTCGCGGGTGGGCGTGGAACCGGGCGAAGGTGTCGCCGACCTTCTTGGTCCCGGGGTGGTCGGGCGCCACCCCGTACCGGACAAGGCCGCCGGCCACCGGAAGCCTGTCGATCAGGGTCACTTCGGCGTTGGTGTGCAGCAGCAGATCCTCGGCGGCGTACATGCCGGACGGGCCGGTGCCGACCACCGCGACCCGGATCGGAGCGAAGTCGGACGGCAGAGTGCGCTCGAACGCCGGCTCGCCCCAGGGGTGGAAGTTGGGGCCGGCGTCGACCGGTTCGGGCTCCTGGTCCTCGAAGTACGCCGCGTTGATCTCGGCGTACTCCTGCTGCGCGCCGGACAGGGTGTCCACCGGGAAGATCGCGTCCACCGGGCAGGCGTCGGCACAGGCGCCGCAGTCGATGCAGGCCTTCGGGTCGATGTGGAGCATCTCCGTGCTGCCGAAGGCCCGCTCCTCGGGAGTCGGGTGGATGCAGTTGACAGGGCACACGGCGACGCAGGTCGCGTCGCTGCAGCAGGTCTGCGTGATGGCGTAGGGCATGTCGTCCGCTCAGCTCGGCTCGGATCGCGTCGTGTCAGGTCGTGTCGGATCAGGTGGTCTCAGATCAAGTTGGCGCGCTTGTAGAAGAACAGTGCCGGCTTGGTGAGCAGGCGCGCCGAGGCCAGGAACTCCATCAGGCCGGAGCAGCTCGAGCGCAGCATCGCCTTGTGGTGCTCGTTGGCCTTCGCCTCGTCGACAGCGCGTTTCCGCTCGAGTCCGGCGTTTGCGTAGACGTCCCGGTTCACCATGCTGGTGACGATGAAGTAGGACGCGGCCGCGACCACGAAGGCATGGATCTGACGGCGCAGCCGGCCGGCGTTCTCGAGACGCCTGCGCGTCTCGGCGCGGGCGAACTTCATGTGCCGCGACTCCTCGACGACATGAATGTTGTTGATGGTGCGGACGAACGGCACGACGCGCTCGTCACGCATCCAGTCGCGCTGCATGACGTCGAGGACTTCCTCGGCGACGAGGATCGCCGCGTACGCGGCCTCGCCGAACGCGAGCGTCTTGAATGCCCGGCCGAGCTCGATGACCAACCGGTGCGGCCGGTAGGCGGGGGCGCCCAGCTTCTCGGCGCCGCGGGCGAACATGATCGAGTGCCGGCACTCCTCGGCGATCTCGGTGAGCGCCCACTGGAACGTGGCGCTGGTCGGGTCCTTCGCATAGATGTCGCGCAGCACCATCTGCTGCAGGATCATCTCGAACCAGATGCCGGTGCTGGCGACGGACGCGGCCTCCTGCCGCGTCAGCGCCTTGCGCTGCGCATCGGTGAGTTCGCGCCAGTAGGCCGTGCCGTACAGCGTGCTCCACTCGGGGCTCGCGCCGTGGAAGTCCACGTCCAGCGGCGTCTCCCAGTCGACCTCCGTGGCGGGGTCGTACGCCAGCGTCGCGGCCGAGTCGAGCAGTCGCCGGGCGACGTCGTCCTCGTCCTCGTCGAGTCGGCTCGGGTTCTGCGGCCGAACGGTGCTGCTTGCCATGCTGGGGCTCCTCGATCCGGGTGTGTGACGTTCCTCGTTCGCTGGTGTGTACGGGGGTTGTGCAGGGGGCGTTGCCACCGGCTTCGGTCGTTCCGTGCTGCCCGCTCGGCGGGGCGGAGGCAGCGGAGTGCAGCGGTCCGGTGGTGCCGGCCGACCGCTTGTTAGACGGACGGTATAACAAGGGTGCGGGGCGGGCCTACCCCTGAGTAAGAAAATCCGTCGGCGGGAATCCTGGGGCGCCGATCCGCCGCACGGGGCCCTGGGCGGCGGGCAGTTCGCCCGCCGTGTCCCTCCGCGGGGGCCCCGGTCGGATAATGGATGGCGCAGCCGTACGTCGACCTCAGCCGCACGTCGGAAGGCCGGTTTCGTGAGCGATCACCACGCAGACACCCACCACCAAGGCCACCACGAGCACGAGCGCCACGAGCACGGCCGAAACCCCGGACACGCCCATCACGACGACCCGGCCCACGACCACGGTCGTGGGCCGGGCCGCCGGGCGCCGTGGCGGCGCCGGCTGGGCCACCTGCTGAAGCCTCACACGCACGACGCGTCGGACAAGGTCGACAGCGCCCTGGAAGCCTCCGGCAAGGGCATGCGAGCCCTGGGGATCTCCCTGGGGGTCCTGGGGTTCACGGCCGTGGCGCAGGCCGTTGTCGTGGTGCTTTCCGGGTCGGTCGCACTGCTCGGCGACAGCGTGCACAACGCTGCGGACGCCCTGACCGCCGTGCCCCTCGGTGTGGCCTTCGTCCTCGGCCGCCGCGCGGCCAACAGGCGCTTCACGTACGGCTACGGGCGAGCCGAGGACCTGGCCGGCATCGTCATCGTGCTGACCATCGCCGCCTCCGCCGGGTTCGCCGCCTGGACGGCCGTCGACCGGCTGCTGAACCCATGGGAGATCGGTTATCTGCCCGCCGTCGCCGCGGCGGCCGTCATCGGATTCCTCGGCAACGAGTGGGTGGCCCGCTACCGCATCCGCGTCGGCCGGGAGATCGGTTCGGCCGCGCTGGTCGCGGACGGCCTGCACGCCCGTACGGACGGATTCACTTCCCTCGCCGTCGTGTTGGCCTCTGCCGGTACGGCTCTGGGCTGGCGGGCGGCCGACCCCGTGGTCGGCCTCGCCATCACCGCCGCGATCCTGTTCGTGCTGCGCGACGCCTGCCGCGAGGTGTTCCGGCGCGTGATGGACGCGGTGGATCCCGCACTCGTCGACGCGGCCGAGCGGGCGCTGCGCGGGGTGCCCGGCGTACTGGCGGTGAGTGAACTCAGGCTGCGCTGGACGGGGCACCGGCTGCGTGCCGAACTCGTCGTCGTCGTGGACGGCGAGCTGAGCGTACGGCAGGCCCATCAGGTCGCCGTCGACGCCGAGCACGCGCTGCTGCACGCCGTGCCGAGACTCACCGCGGCCCTGGTCCACACCGACCCGGCCCCGGCCCCGGACGCCCCCGACCCCCACCTGCTCCTGGCGCATCACGGAGCCTGAGCGGCCTAGGGTCTTTCGTTTGGATCAGGCCGGATCAGTGTGGGGGTCCCCCCCCCCACGCCCGCAGGGCGTAGGGGGAGGGGTCTGGTGCCGTGGATCGCAAGGCGGAGGTGGGGTACCTCCCACGCCGAAGGCGTAGGGGGAGGAGGCATGGCGGAGCCATGCCGACCGACGACAACGCGGCGTGGGGGCACCTCCCACGCCGAA
>NZ_JBEXRZ010000164.1:0-16011 GCF_040613325.1 Streptomyces sp. NPDC006283
GACGGGAAAGTGCGGACTTACCGTATGTTTCCGGCATCGTGCTCCATGCTGGTCCACCCGCGTGCGACGTCGTCAGCGGCTGTGCTGCGAGTCCGCCACCGTCACCTCGACGCGCTGGAACTCCTTGAGCTCGCTGTAGCCCGTCGTGGCCATCGCCCGGCGCAGCGCGCCGAAGAAGTTCATCGAACCGTCGGGGCTGTGCGACGGGCCGGTGAGGACCTCCTCGGTCGTGCCGACGATGCCGAGGTCCACCAGCTTGCCGCGCGGCACGTCCTCGTGGACGGCCTCCATGCCCCAGTGGTGCCCCTTGCCCGGCGCGTCGGTCGCGCGGGCCAGCGGGGAGCCGATCATCACCGCGTCGGCTCCGCAGGCGATCGCCTTCGGCAGGTCGCCGGACCAGCCGACGCCGCCGTCGGCGATGACGTGGACGTAACGGCCGCCGGACTCGTCCATGTAGTCGCGGCGGGCAGCGGCGACGTCGGCGACGGCGGTCGCCATCGGCACCTGGATGCCCAGCACGTTGCGGGTGGTGTGCGCGGCGCCGCCGCCGAAGCCGACCAGCACGCCCGCGGCGCCGGTGCGCATCAGGTGCAGGGCCGCGGTGTAGGTGGCGCAGCCGCCCACGATGACCGGCACGTCGAGCTCGTAGATGAACTGCTTGAGGTTCAGCGGCTCGGCGGCGCCGGAGACGTGCTCGGCGGAGACGGTCGTGCCGCGGATGACGAAGATGTCGACGCCCGCGTCGACGACGGCCTTCGAGAACTGCGCGGTGCGCTGCGGCGAGAGCGCGGCGGCGGTGACGACACCGGAGTCGCGCACCTCCTTGATGCGCTGCCCGATCAGCTCCTCCTTGATGGGAGCCGCGTAGATCTCCTGGAGCCGGCGGGTGGCGCTCGACTCCTCCATCTCGGCGATCTCGTCGAGCAGCGGCTGCGGGTCCTCGTAGCGGGTCCACAGGCCCTCGAGGTTGAGCACGCCGAGGCCGCCCATCTCGCCGATGCGGATGGCGGTCTGCGGGGAGACCACGGAGTCCATCGGAGCGGCCAGGAACGGCAGCTCGAAGCGGTAGGCGTCGATCTGCCAGGCGATCGAGACCTCCTTCGGGTCCCGCGTGCGCCGGCTCGGTACGACGGCGATGTCATCGAACGCGTACGCCCGGCGGCCGCGCTTGCCGCGCCCGATCTCGATCTCAGTCACGATGTGTGGCCTTTCCCTCTACGTCTGCGGTCCCAGTATCCCCGACACACACGGGAGGGGCGGCCCCAGAACCCCTGGGGCCGCCCCTCACCGAGCCTGCGCCTACTTCCTGCTGTAGTTCGGCGCCTCGACCGTCATCTGGATGTCGTGCGGGTGGCTCTCCTTGAGGCCCGCCGAGGTGATGCGCACGAAGCGGCCCTTGCTCTCCATCTCGTCGACGGAGGCCGCTCCGACGTAGCCCATCGTCTGGCGGAGGCCGCCCACCAGCTGGTGCAGCACGGCCGAGAGCGGACCGCGGTAGGGCACCTGGCCCTCGATGCCCTCGGGGACGAGCTTGTCGTCGGATGCCACCTCGGCCTGGAAGTAGCGGTCCTTGGAGTACGAACGGCCCTGGCCGCGGGACTGCATCGCACCGAGCGAGCCCATGCCGCGGTACGACTTGAACTGCTTGCCGTTGATGAAGAGCAGCTCGCCGGGGGACTCCTCGCAGCCCGCGAGGAGGCTGCCCAGCATCACCGTGTCGGCACCGGCGGCGAGTGCCTTGCCGATGTCTCCGGAGTACTGCAGACCGCCGTCGCCGATCACCGGGACGCCCGCCTCGCGGCATGCCAGCGCGGCCTCGTAGATTGCGGTGACCTGCGGGACACCGATGCCGGCGACCACACGGGTCGTGCAGATGGAGCCGGGTCCGACGCCGACCTTGACACCGTCCACGCCGGCGTCGATCAGGGCCTGGGCACCGTCCCGCGTCGCCACGTTGCCGCCGATGACATCGACGCCCACGCTGGACTTGATCTTGGCCATCCAGTTGAGGGCGTTGCTGTTGTGCCCGTGCGAGGTGTCGACGATCAGGAAGTCGACGCCCGCACCGGCCAGGGCCTGGGCCCGCTCCAGCGCCTCCGGGCTCGCACCGACGGCGGCGCCGACGAGCAGGCGGCCCTCGGCGTCCTTCGCCGCGTTCGGGTACTGCTCGGCCTTGACGAAGTCCTTGACTGTGATGAGGCCCTTGAGGATCCCCGCGTCGTCGACCAGCGGAAGCTTCTCGATCTTGTGACGGCGCAGCAGCTCCATGGCGTCCACGCCGGAGATGCCGACCTTGCCCGTGACCAGCGGCATCGGGGTCATGACCTCGCGCACCTGGCGTGTGCGGACCGTCTCGAAGGCCATGTCACGGTTGGTGACGATGCCGAGCAGCTTGCCGGCGGCGTCGGTCACGGGCACACCGCTGATCCGGAACTTGGCGCACAGGGCGTCGGCCTCGGCGAGCGTGGCGTCGGGGTGCACCGTGATCGGGTCCGTGACCATGCCGGACTCGGAACGCTTGACCAGGTCGACCTGATTGACCTGGTCCTCGATGGACAGATTGCGATGCAGCACGCCCACGCCGCCCTGGCGCGCCATCGCGATCGCCATGCGGGACTCGGTGACCTTGTCCATCGCCGCCGAGAGCAGCGGGATGTTCACCCGTACGTTCCTGGAAACGCGGGACGAGGTGTCGACCGCGTTCGGAAGCACTTCCGACGCACCCGGCAGCAGCAGCACATCGTCGTAGGTCAGCCCGAGTGTCGCGAATTTCTCGGGCACTCCGTCGACGTTGGTCATGACACCTTCCCCAAATGGCCTTGATCCCTGCGGATGTCCATGCTAACGGCCCGAGCAGCCGTCTCATTCCACGATCAAGATCGATAAGCAGCTTTGTACGTTCGCACGATGGTCATACGTACGCGCCCGGGAACCGGTTCACTGCTCGGCCAGCGCCCGCAGCCTGCTGAGAGCGCGGTGCTGTGCGACGCGCACCGCTCCCGGCGACATCCCCAGCATCTGACCGGTCTCCTCAGCCGTGAGCCCGACGGCGACCCTGAGCACCAGCAGTTCCCGCTGGTTCTCCGGCAGATTGGCGAGCAGCTTCTTGGCCCACTCCGCGTCGTCGCTGAGCAGCGCACGCTCCTCCGGGCCGAGCGAGTCGTCCGGCCGCTCGGGCATCTCGTCCGACGGCACGGCCGTCGATCCGGGATGGCGCATGGCCGCCCGCTGCAGATCGGCGACCTTGTGGGAGGCGATCGCGAACACGAATGCTTCGAAGGGCCGGCCGGTGTCCTTGTAGCGCGGCAGCGCCATCAGCACCGCGACACAGACCTCCTGGGCGAGGTCCTCGACGAAGTGACGTGCGTCGCCCGGCAGCCGGTTCAGCCGCGAGCGGCAGAAACGCAGTGCGAGCGGATGGACGTGTGCCAGCAGGTCGTGCGTCGCCTGCTCGTCGCCGTCGACGGCACGGTGAACAAGCGCACCGATGGCACCCTGGGCGGTCACCGCCTCGTCGTCGCGCATCGGTCCATGGTGCCCTGGCCGCCGGTCGCCCGTGGCACCGCGTCCCGTGTTGTGCACCGAAGCGTTATGAGCAGGTGCGCCGGAACTCATCTCCTGCGCCCTCCCCTCCCGCTCGACCGACTTGTCCCCGAGGAACTCCACACCTCAAGGATGCGGCATCGCGCGGGAAACGGATGCCCTCGGGCATCCGTCACCCCCGTGCCGCTTCATTCTCACCGCGTTCAGCGGACCAGACCCCAGCGGAATCCGAGCGCCACCGCATGCGCCCGGTCCGACGCGCCGAGCTTCTTGAACAGCCGCCTGGCGTGGGTTTTCACCGTGTCCTCGGAGAGGAAGAGCTCCCGGCCGATCTCCGCGTTGGACCGGCCGTGGCTCATCCCTTCGAGGACCTGGATCTCACGCGCGGTGAGCGTCGGCGCGGCGCCCATCTCCGCCGAGCGGAGCCTGCGCGGCGCGAGCCGCCAGGTGGGGTCGGCGAGCGCCTGTGTGACGGTCGCGCGCAGCTCGGCGCGCGAGGCGTCCTTGTGCAGATAGCCCCGGGCACCCGCGGCGACCGCAAGGGCGACGCCGTCGAGGTCCTCGGCGACGGTCAACATGATGATCCGGGCGCCGGGGTCGGCGGAGAGCAGCCGGCGCACCGTCTCGACGCCGCCCAGGCCGGGCATGCGTACGTCCATCAGAATCAGATCCGAACGATCCGCACCCCAGCGGCGGAGGACTTCCTCGCCGTTGGCCGCGGTCGTCACGCGCTCGACACCGGGCACGGTCGCGACCGCGCGGCGGAGCGCCTCTCGGGCAAGCGGGGAGTCGTCGCAGACGAGGACGGATGTCATGACTGACCTCCGTGGCTCTCGCAGCTTTTGCGCGTCACCTTGAGCCTCCAGGCTGGGTACGTTTCTTCACCTGTGCGGTTGAACGCTGTCGGACATGTGCCCGAGAGCTTGTTCTTTCAACCGCCTCCGCCCTCTCAACGACGGTCACTCGAAAGAGTTACGGGTCGGACGGAGCTCTTCAGCACGCTGCGTGAGGGGCCGGTCAGGTCTGCGTGATCACCCGTCTGGCGGAGCGCAGGCGGCCCACGGGGACGGCGTGAAGGTTTCGCGGATCGCCGCAGGGCACCTGGGCCCTTCACGAGCAGACCCTGCCCCATTCAGCGGCTTTTCTTCCCTTTTTCCAGTGTCTGTGGCTAGATTCGCAATGAGTCATATTTACATCTACTTACACAGCAGATGTACGGTCGTTGGCACGGAGCGTGGTGCCGGATCCGGCGCTCGTCCGGTCGGCGCCCCGCCCGTTTCCGACCTGGTCCTGTATCCACCCACCACGGTTTCAAGGGGATATGCGCCATGGCAGATTTCTCTCGCCTTCCCGGACCCAACGCCGATCTGTGGGACTGGCAGCTCCTCGCGGCATGCCGTGGGGTCGACAGCTCGCTCTTCTTCCACCCGGAAGGCGAACGAGGCGCGGCACGCAGTGCGCGTGAGAACTCGGCGAAGGAGGTCTGCATGAGGTGCCCGGTACGGGCGGAGTGCGCGGCGCACGCACTGGCCGTGCGAGAGCCCTACGGCGTCTGGGGCGGGCTGACGGAGGACGAGCGCGAGGAGCTCATGGGGCGGGCACGTCATCGGCTGATCCCGGCCACCAGCGCCGGCGGCGCGGTGGGGAACTGACCCGCGCACCGAGACCACTCACGGAAGAAACGTTCCTGCGCTGCCCCTTGCCCCCTCCTGCCCGGCGGACCCCATGATGCGTACTGCTTCTGATGCGTACTGCTTCGGCCCCCGGTCCCTACGGCCGGGGGCCTTTGACGGTCACGGCCGCACACGCCCCGCGCCGCCGGGAGGCCGGCCAGGCGCCGCCCCCTGTCAGCGGGCAGCCGCGCGGGACAGTTCGGTCAGCGTCGCCGCGACCGCCGGGACGTGCGCCAGGTCGGGAAGCGTGAGCGCCACGATCTCACGGTGGACGGCCGGCTCCACCGCCACCGCACGAGCCCCCTTGGGCAGCACCGACTCCAGTGCCAGCTCGGGCAGCACGGCCACGCCGAGGCCCGCACCGACCAGGCCGACCACTGCCGGGTAGTCGTCGGTCGCGAAGTCGATGCGCGGGCTGAAGCCCGCCTTCTCGCAGACGTCCACGAGTTGCCGTCGGCAGCGCGGGCAGCCCGCGATCCACGACTCCTCCGCCAGGTCGGCGATCGCGACGGCGTCCGACGCGGCAAGTCGATGACCCTCGGGGACCAGGCCCACGAGCCGGTCGGTGAGCAGGGGCCGGACGTCCAGGTCGTCCCATTCCGCCTCGGCGCCGGGTGCGCCGTAGCGGAACGCAAGCGCCACGTCGCAGTCACCCTCCCGCAGCATCTCGACCGAGCGCGGCGGCTCGGCGTCGACCAGGGAGACGCGGGTGCCCGGGTGTGCGGCGCGCAGCGCCGCCAGGGCGGTCGGCACCAGCGTGGAACTGCCGCTGGGGAAGGACACCAGGCGGACCCGCCCGGCCCTCAGCCCCGCGATGGCCGCGACCTCCTCCTCGGCCGCCGTCAGCCCGGCGAGAATGCCGGACGCGTGCCGTACGAGCACCTCGCCGGCCTGGGTCAGGCGCATCTCACGGCCGGTACGGACGAGCAGCGGCGTGCCCGCGGAGCTCTCGAGCGCCTTCATCTGCTGGCTGACGGCCGGCTGGGTGCAGCCGAGTTCGCGGGCGGCCGCGGAGAACGAGCCGGTGGCGGCGACGGCGCGCAGGACGCGGAGGTGGCGGGCTTCGATCACGGCGCCCAGCATAAGGGACACTTGGGGGCGACGGCGATTATTGAGTGGTCTCTTTGAGGGGGCTCGGTTAGCGTTCCTGGCATGAAGGTTCTGACCGTGAACGTGGGGCGGCCCCGGGCCGTCGAGTACACCGATGCGCGGAGCGGCACGACCGGGATCGACAAGCGTCCGGTCGACGGGCCCGTCCAGGTCACCGATCCCGGCCCCAAGGGCGAGGGCGGGAGCGGACTGTCCGGTGACGCGGTCTGCGACCTGCGCCACCACGGCGGGACGGACCAGGCCGTCTACGCCTTCGCCCGCGAGGATCTCGATGCCTGGGAGCGGGAGTTGGGCCGCCCGCTCGCCAACGGCACGTTCGGGGAGAACCTCACGACGAGCGGAGTCGACGTCACCGGCGCGAAGGTCGGTGAGCGCTGGCGCATCGGGGATTCGCTGGTGCTCGAGGTGACCTGCGGCCGCATTCCGTGCCGGGTGTTCGCGGGCTGGCTCGGCGAGAAGGGCTGGGTCAGACGCTTCACGCGGAACGGAGCCTCCGGCGCTTATCTGCGGGTGATCGAGCCGGGCGAGATCCGCGCGGGCGACCTGGTGGAGGTCGTGCACCGGCCGGACCACGAGGTCACGGTGGGGATGGCGTTCCGGGCCGAGACGACCGAGCGCGCGCTGCTGCCGCAGGTGCTGGCCGCCGGCGAGGCGCTCCACGCCGAACTGCTGAAGAACGCCCGCGCGTACGTGGCCAAGTACGGGCCTGCCGAGCCCGAGGTGGCCGGCGAACCCGGGGCGGCATGAGGGAAGCCCCCGAGACGCCCGGGCTGCCGGATCAGGGGCGCCTGGGGGCCGCCCCCGATGCCGCCGGGTACGGCGGCCGATGACGCTGAGGGCATGTCTCGCCTCAAGCGCGCCCTCGTCGCTCTCGCCGCCCTCGCCGTCGCTTTTGTCCTCACTCTCGGCGGCGGGGCGCTCTGGCTCTACTCGGACGCCGAAGTGTCCACTGCCGGTGCCGTGTTCACCCGGGAACTGGCCGTGCCGCCGCTCGCCGAATCGAGGGTGGACAGCGACGGCACGCGCGTCTTCGACCTGACGATGCAGGCAGGCGAGACGGAGTTCAGGACCGGCATGAAGACGCCCACCTGGGGCTTCAACGGCGACCACCTGGGTCCGACACTGCGTGCGAAGCGGGGCGAGAAGGTCGGGGTGCGTATCAGGAACACCCTGGGCGAGGAGTCCACGGTCCACTGGCACGGCATGCATCTGCCCGCACGGATGGACGGCGGGCCGCACCAGATGGTGGCGCCCGGCGGGACGTGGACCCCCCGGTGGACGGTCGACCAGCCGGCCGCGACCCTCTGGTACCACCCGCATCCGCACGGCAGCACGGAAAAGCACGTGCAACGGGGCCTGGCCGGGATGTTCCTCCTGGACGACGCGACATCGGCGCGGCTCCCCCTGCCGAAGAAGTACGGCGTCGACGACCTGCCCGTCGTGGTGCAGGACGTGCGGTTCGACGGCGAGAAGTTCGACCACGGGCACCGCTTCATGGCCAACTCCGGCTTCCTGGGCGACCGGACGATGGTCAACGGCACGCTCGATCCGTACAAGGAGGTCGGCGACGAGCTGGTGCGGCTGCGCCTTCTCAACGCCTCCACCGCACGCGTCTACCACTTCGGGTTCTCCGACGACCGGCGGTTCTCGCTCGTCGGCACGGACGGCGGACTGCTGGAGAAGGCGGTCGCCATGGACCGTGTCCAGCTGTCTCCCGGCGAGCGCGCCGAGATCGTGGTGCGGATGGAGCCGGGTGAGCGAACCGTGCTGCGCAGCCACCCGCAGAAGAACTACGGCGACTTCTGGCAGACCCGTTTCAACGGCGGCGACGACACCTTCGACGTACTTGAACTGCGGGCCGCGAAGTCGCTCCGCCCCTCGCCGCCGGTCCCGGCGACGCTCGGCGAACTCGAGCTCCCGGACGGCTCGGACTCGGCGCGAACGCGGTTCTTCGGACTGCGGATGTCCGGGATCAACGGCAGGCCGATGGCCATGGACCGGATCGACGAGACGGTCACCCGCGGCACGGCGGAGACGTGGACCGTACGCAACGAGGACGGTGTGCCGCACAACTTCCATGTTCACGACGTGCAGTTCAGGGTGCTCGCGGTCGACGGCCGCCGACCGCCGCCGGAGCTGCGCGGCGCCAAGGACACCGCCTTCGTGCCCGGCGGCACGACCGTGAAGCTCGCCATGCGGTTCACCGGGCCGGCGGATCCGGACACTCCGTACATGTACCACTGCCATCTGCTCGCCCACGAGGACCGCGGAATGATGGGGCAGTTCGTGGTCGTCGAGAAGGGGCAGCGGGCGGGGACGGTGCGTACGGCGCCCTCACACGCGGGGCATTAACGTGCGCCTATGACGACTGCACTGATCACGGGAGCGACCGCGGGCATCGGCGCCGCCTTCGCACGGCGCCTGGCGGCCGAAGGCCACAACCTCGTACTGGTGGCCCGCGACACCAAGCGGCTGCACGAACAGGCCACCGAGCTGCACGACCGGCACGGCATCGAGGCGGAGGTGCTGACCTCGGACCTGTCCGAGGAGGACGGGATCGCGGCGGTCGAGACGCGGCTCGCCGACCGCACACACCCCGTCGACCTGCTGGTCAACAACGCGGGTTTCGGGAACAAAGGACGCTTCCTGGAAGTCTCCATGGCCGACGAGCTGACGATGCTGAAGGTGCATTGCGAGGCGGTGCTGCGACTGACGTCGGCGGCGGCGGAGTCGATGCGCGAGCGCGGCCGGGGCGGCGTGGTGAACGTGGCGTCGGTCGCCGCGTTCATGCCGCGTGGCACCTACGGGGCGTCGAAGGCCTGGGTCGTGCAGTTCACCCAGGGCGTGGCCCGTGACCTCGCGGGGTCGGGCGTACGCCTGATGGCGCTGTGCCCGGGTTTCGTCCGGACCGAGTTCCACCAGCGGGCCGGGATGGGCACGGACAACATCCCGGGCTGGATGTGGCTGGACGCCGACAAGCTGGTGGCGTCGGCGCTGGCGGACCTGGCGAAGGGGAAGTCCCTGTCCATCCCCGATCCGCGGTACAAGGCGCTGATGGGCGTGGTCAAGCTGGCCCCGCGCGGCCTGCTCGGGGGCGTCAGCTCGCGAGCAGGCCGCAAGTACGGTCCGCAGTAGGCCGACCGCAGGTACTGTCCGCAGCAGGCCGAACGCGAGCACGGTCCGCAGGAGAGGGAGTTCCCGATGCACCAGGCCACTGACCGTCGCCCCTCGCTGCTGCTCGCGATGGGCCCAGGCGTCGCCGACCGGCTCCTCACCGACCGCCATCGCGCGCGTGTCGCCGCGCTCTTCAATACCGACCCGCGGCTGATCGCCCACGACCTGGCCGCCCCGCGGGCGGAGGTGGCTGCCGCGCTCGCCGGGGCAGACGTCCTGCTGACCTGCTGGGGCGCTCCGGAGCTCACCGCAGAGGTCCTGGCGGCCGCACCCCGGCTGCGGGCCGTGGTCCACGCCGCCGGATCCGTCAAGCACCACATCACGCAGGCCTGCTGGGACCGCGGCATCTCCGTGACCTCGGTGGCGGCAGCCAACGCCCTGCCCGTCGCGGAGTTCACCCTCGGCGCCGTGCTCTTCGCGGGCAAACGCGTGCTGCCCACGGCCCGGCGGTACGCACAGCTGCGCGCCGAACACGACTGGCACACGGAGTTCGACGGCGCGGGCAACTACCACCGTACGGTCGGGGTGATCGGCGCCTCCCGCATCGGCAGGCGTGTGATCGAGCTGCTGCGCCCGTTCGACCTGCGGGTCCTGCTCCACGACCCGTATGTGGACGACGCGGAGGCGGCCGCGCTCAGTGTCGAACGTACCGGTCTCGACGACCTCTGCGCACGCGCCGACATCGTCACCGTGCACGCTCCAGAGGTACCGGCCACCCGCCATATGATCGGCGCCCGGCAGCTGGCCCTGATGGCCGACGGAGCGACCCTGATCAACACCTCGCGGGGCTCGCTCGTCGACGAGGACGCCCTGCTCCCCGAGCTGGTCGCCGGGCGCCTGGACGCGGTACTGGACGTCACGGAGCCCGAACTGCCGCCCGCCGGATCGCCGCTCTACGACCTGCCGAACGTGCTGCTCACCCCGCACATCGCCGGTTCGCTCGGCGGCGAGCTGCACCGGCTGGCCGACCGGGCGCTGGACGAACTGGAGCGGTTCGCGGCCGGTCTGCCCTTCGCCGATCCCGTGCGGCCGAGAGATCTGGACACATCAGCCTGATCGAGCAAATGCCGCATTTCTCATAAAATGGTGGCGTCCCGTCGACCGCCGGGAGGCGCCATGAAATTCATGCAGATCATCGACTACAAGACCGCGGACTTCGACGGCCTGAACGCCGTGATGGACAAGTGGGTCGAGCAGACCAGGGGCAAGCGGACCACCGGCCACGCAGTAACCGGCAGGGACCGTTCCGCGAGCAACCACTACGTGGACATAGTGGAGTTCGACTCGTACGAGGACGCGATGAAGAACTCCCGTCTCCCGGAGACCGACAGCATGTTCCAGGAGATGGTGTCCCTCTGCGACGGCATGCCCTCCTTCACCGACCTGGACGTCGTCCGTGAGGAGCAGCTGAACGCGGCGACCGCCCGGCGCTTCTTCCATGAGATAGCCGTCGGGGGAAATCTGGACGCCATCGACGAGGTGTTCGCCGCCGACTACATCGACCACGACATCGCCAACGAGCAGGAGAGCGAGACCGGCAGGGACGTCATCCGCCGCGACGTCGCCATGTGGCGCGGCGCCTTCGACTTCACCTTCGAGCTCGACCGCCAAGTGGCGGAGGGCGACGACGTGGTGCTGCTGTGGACCTGGATCGGGAAGCACAAGGGCGAGTTCCAGGGCATTCCGGCCACCGGCGAGCAGTGCGTCATGACCGGGACCACCGTCTTCCGCTTCGACAGCGGGAGGATCAAGGAAGGCTGGTGGCACATGGATCTGATGCGCCTGATGCGACAGCTCGGCGCGATGTGACCCACCCCGGTCCTCCGCTGCGGATGGACACGGGAAAGCCCCCGTTCCCGCGCAGAGCGCGGGAACGGGGGCCTTTCGTGACGCGATGCGTCAGTGGCTGTGGCCGTGACCGTGGCCGTGGCCCGCGTCGGCCTCTTCCTCGGCCGGCTTCTCGACGACCAGGGTCTCGGTCGTGAGCAGCAGGGAGGCGATGGACGCGGCGTTCTCCAGCGCGGAGCGCGTCACCTTGACCGGGTCGATGACGCCTGCCTTGACCAGGTCGCCGTACTCGCCGGTCGCGGCGTTGAAGCCCTGACCGGCCTCGAGCTCGGCCACCTTCGCGGTGATGACGTAGCCCTCGAGACCGGCGTTCTCCGCGATCCAGCGCAGCGGCTCGACGGCGGCGCGGCGGACGACGGCGACACCGGTGGCCTCGTCGCCCTCCTTGCCCAGGTTGCCCTCGAGGACCTTGACGGCGTGGACGAGCGCGGAGCCACCACCGGAGACGATGCCCTCCTCGACCGCGGCGCGGGTCGCGGAGATGGCGTCCTCCAGACGGTGCTTCTTCTCCTTCAGCTCCACCTCGGTGGCGGCGCCGACCTTGATCACGCACACGCCGCCGGCCAGCTTCGCGAGGCGCTCCTGGAGCTTCTCGCGGTCCCAGTCGGAGTCGGTGGTCTCGATCTCGGCCTTGATCTGGTTGACGCGGCCCGTGACGTCCTCGGAGTTGCCGCCACCGTCGACGATCGTGGTGTCGTCCTTGGTGATCGTCACGCGGCGGGCGGTGCCCAGAACGTCCAGACCGGCCTGGTCGAGCTTGAGGCCGACCTCCTCGGCGATGACCGTGGCACCGGTGAGGGTGGCCATGTCGCCGAGCATCGCCTTGCGGCGGTCGCCGAAGCCGGGGGCCTTGACGGCCACCGCGTTGAAGGTGCCGCGGATCTTGTTCACGACGAGGGTGGAGAGGGCCTCGCCCTCGACGTCCTCGGCGATGATCAGCAGCGGCTTGGAGCCACCCGCCTGGATGACCTTCTCCAGCAGCGGCAGCATGTCCTGGATGGAGGAGATCTTGCCCTGGTGGATCAGGATGTACGGGTCGTCGAGGACGGCCTCCATACGCTCCTGGTCGGTCACCATGTACGGGGACAGGTAACCCTTGTCGAAGGCCATGCCCTCGGTGAAGTCGAGCTCCAGACCGAAGGTGTTGGACTCCTCGACGGTGATGACACCGTCCTTGCCGACCTTGTCCATCGCCTCGGCGATGAGCTCGCCGACCTGCTGGTCCTGCGCGGAGAGCGCGGCCACGGCGGCGATGTCGGCCTTGTCCTCGATCGGGCGGGCGGTCGCCAGCAGCTCGTCGGAGACGGCCTTGACGGCGGCGTCGATGCCCTTCTTCAGGGCGGCCGGGGAAGCGCCGGCGGCGACATTGCGCAGGCCCTCGCGGACCAGAGCCTGGGCCAGCACGGTGGCGGTGGTCGTACCGTCACCCGCGATGTCGTTGGTCTTGGTCGCCACCTCCTTCACCAGCTGGGCGCCGAGGTTCTCGTACGGGTCCTCGACCTCGACCTCGCGGGCGATGGTCACACCGTCGTTGGTGATGGTGGGAGCGCCGAACTTCTTGTCGATGACGACGTTGCGGCCGCGCGGGCCGATCGTCACCTTGACCGTGTCGGCAAGCTTGTTGACGCCGCGCTCGAGGGCGCGACGGGCGTCCTCGTCGAACTTCAGGATCTTCGCCATGGGAGCGGTTCAGCCCTCTCGGATTTGTGTTCAAAGAACTGCGCCCCTCGCCGCCCGGCATCAGCGGGGTGGCCAGGGGCGCAGCTCAAGGCAAAACAGGTAAAGCAGGTCTTACTTCTCGACGATCGCGAGCACGTCGCGAGCCGAGAGGACGAGGTACTCCTCGCCGCTGTACTTCACTTCGGTGCCGCCGTACTTGCTGTACAGCACGATGTCGCCGGTCTTCACGTCGAGCGGCAGGCGCTCGCCGTTCTCGAAGCGGCCCGGGCCCACGGCCAGGACGACGCCCTCCTGGGGCTTCTCCTTGGCAGTGTCCGGAATGACCAGGCCAGAGGCCGTGGTCTGCTCGGCGTCGAGCGGCTGGACCACAATGCGGTCCTCGAGCGGCTTGATGGCAACCTTGGAGCTGGCGGTCGTCACGATCCGACCTCCCCCTTCGGAGATCTCACGGGGTTAACTGATCTGAGGTGGCGACCAGGTCGATCCGTCGTCGCGGGTGCCGGACCTGCCCGTCGCTGTGTTGGCACTCTCACTTGGCGAGTGCCAGAGCTGAGACTATGACTGCGATTAGCACTCGGTCAAGCGGAGTGCCAATGTGGCGGCGTCCGGCTCGACGGATCCCGAGACGGAGAACGCCGGGACGGCGCCCACGGTTCCCCACCCCGGGCGCTCCCGGACCGCACTCAGACGTAGTCCTCGAGCTTGGCCACGGCGTAGCCCTTCCTCGTCACGATGTCCACCACCCGCCGGACCATGTCCGGCATGCTGCCCTTCCACTCGTTCTTGCCGCGGAAGTGAGTGAGGATGATGTCGCCGGGATGCAGGTTCCTGTCCCACTCGCGCCACTCCATGTGGTCGGGGAAGGCTTCGGCGGCCCACAGCGGCACCGCCTCGATCCCGCACTTCTTGGCGACGCGCAGCGTGTTCCTGTTGTAGTTCCCGTACGGCGGGCGCAGCAGCCGGGGCCGCTTCCCGTACCGCTTCTCCAGCTTGTCCTGCTGACCGCAGATCTCACGCTTCTGCGCGGAGTACGAAAGACCGGGCAGATAAGGGTGGCTGAGCGTGTGGTTGTGCAGCGCCACCCCTCGGTCCTGCATCTTCTCGAAGTAGCCGTAGTCGTCGTCGATGACGTAGTCGGTGAGGAAGGCGCTGTAGGGGATCTGCAGGTCGGACATCATGCGCAGCAGCTCGGGATCCTTCTCCGCACCGTCGTCGATCGTCAGGAAGACGACCTTCTCCTTCGTCGGCACGGTGGTGAAGACGGGCGGCAGATCGTCCCCGCCCTTCACCTCGAACCCCTTACGGGTGGTGATCTCCGGCTTCTCGGCGGGCGGCAGGGGCGCGGGGAGCGGGGTCCGCTTGAGCCCCCATTTCTTCGCGGCGGCAGCGCGGGCCTTCTGTGCGCGCTTGACCTTCTCGGCGTAGGCGGAGTTCGCGCCGGCGGCGCTGCCCTCTTTCGCGCCCTTCTTCCCGCCCTCCTTCGGCCGTGCCTTTGCGCCTTCCCTGACGCCTTCCTTGGCGCCCTCTTTCGCGCCTTCCTTCTGCGCCTGGGGGCCCCGTGCGGCCTTCTGGCCGGCCGGGGACTCCGTCTGCGACGAGGACGGCGACTTGGCCGGAGCGGCGACCTGCGCCCCCTCGGTGGCACAGCCCGAGCCCACTGCGGCGACGATCAGCGCGGCCAGGGCCGCGCGGACACGATAAGCTCCGAGTTTTCCTTTTTGTCTTACTAGCTGCATGCCGCCGCATCCTGTCAGCGCCCGGCCCGCTCACCGGGCCGACACCGCCACCGTGAGCGCACCATCCCCCAGCTGGCCCACAATGGCCCGGTGAACGACCTCGATCCGCTCGCCGCCTTCTCCGCACTGCGCACCGAGGAGGGCGGAGCGCTGCTGGCCTCGCTGGCCTCCTACGACCCGGCCGACGAACTGGCCGTCGCCACACGGCTGCGCCGCGAGCACCCCGCGGAACTGGTCTCCGCGGCCCTCGGGCAGGCACGCCTGCGCCAGCGTGCGGCGGCGAAGTTCGGCGAGGAGGACGCCCGCCGGATGTTCTTCACCCCGAACGGCGTAGAACAGTCCACCCGCCGCTCGGTCGCCGCCCACCGGGCCGACCGCTTCGCGGCCCTCGGCGTTCGCAGCGTGGCGGACCTGTGCAGCGGCATCGGCGGCGACGCGCTCGCGCTGGCCCGGGCCGGCATCTCCGTTCTGGCGGTGGACCGCGACCCGCTGACGGCGGAAGTCGCACGCGCGAACGCGGAAGTACTCGGCCTCACCGGCCTGATCGAGGTCCGCTGCGCGGACGTCACGGACATCGACACGTCCGCCCACGACGCGGTGTTCGTGGACCCCGCCCGGCGTGGCGGCCGCGGCCGGATCTTCGACCCGGAGGCGTACTCGCCGCCCCTCTCGTGGGCCGTCGGCGCGGCCCGCACCCGCCCCCACGCCGCGCTCAAGATCGCCCCAGGCATCCCGCACGAGGCCGTTCCCGAGGACGCCGAGGCGGAGTGGATCTCGGACGGAGGCGACGTGAAGGAGGCGGTGCTCTGGTTCGGCACGACCCCCTCCACGGTCCGCGCGACCCTCCTCCCGGGCCCGCACACGCTGACCGGCCGCAACCTTCCCGACCCGCCCGTCCGCGCGGTGGGCCGCTACCTGTACGAACCGGACGGCGCGGTGATCCGCGCCCACCTGGTCGCCGAGGTTGCCGAGGACGTGTCCGGCGGCCTTCTCGACGAGACGATCGCGTACATCACCTCCGACGAGCTGCACTCCACCCCGTATGCGACGGCGTACGAGATCACCGACGAACTGCCCTTCAACATGAAGAAGTTGAAGGCCCTGCTGCGCCAGCGCGAGGTCGGCAACCTGACGGTGAAGAAGCGCGGCAGCGCGGTGGAACCGGAAGAGGTCCGCCGCAAGGTGAAGCCCCACGGCCCGAACGCGGCGACGGTCTTCCTGACCCGCGTCGCGGGCGCCCCGACGAT
>NZ_JBEXRZ010000165.1:0-15860 GCF_040613325.1 Streptomyces sp. NPDC006283
GCCGAAATTCCCCCAGCAACACCGCAAACCGACGCCGCGCCACCGCGACCTCATCCACCGGCGCGCCACCGGAAGCAGCAGCAGGCACGGAAGGCGCCGGCTCTGCCGGCGGGTCCTCCGCCGCAGGCCAATCGGCCAACTCCGCAAGCCTCGAGAGGCGGTCATGCCTCGATATCCCATCCCCGTTGTCACTCACCCGGAGATGCTTTCACGATCTATTTTCCGCGAGCAACGTGGAAACAGATCCATAACGGACTCATACGGTGCGCGGGTGACGGACGTCTCGGTCAGAGTGCTCGTGTCTCCGGCGGCCCGGTCAGAGCCCCAGCGGCCGGTACCCGCCGGCGTCCCGCCACAGGGCCCGGGTGTTTGGCAGCTCCGGCCGTTCCCCGGCGTCGTCGGGGGCCCAGATGCGGACCGGCCCGGTGCCCGTGGTGTCCAGGGGCTGCCACCCAGGGTCGCCGCTGCCGGCGAAGCCGGCCCACGCCGCGACCATGTCCCGGGACAGGCGGTGGTCCGCGGGGGAGGGCGGGCCGCCGATGAGGAACTCGACCGCGTCCAGCTCGTGGTTGCCGAAGGCGAACGGCACATCCGCGCAGTGCCACGCACGTACCTCGCCGTGCGGACCCTTGCGCCGTCGGTCGAAGCGGGACAGGAACGTCCGGCCGCCGGTACGTGCGTGCGACTCGGCGAGGCGGCTGCTGTACTCGCCGAACATCAGGTCGCCGAGGACGGCGAGGTAGACGTCGAGCACCGGGGCGTCCGGCATGAGGGCGCGGTAACCGGCCACCAGGCCGTCCGGCAGCCCGAAATCGTGCCGGAAACGGTCGAGTTGCTCAGCGGTCGTCACTTTCGCGCTGCTGCCCACGGCGTCCAGCAGCCGGTACTCCTCGGTGGTGTGGCAGACGAGCAGGTCCACGCCGGCACCGCCGCCCGCGGCGATGGCGGCGAGCGGCTCCTCGGGCAGGACGGCACCGTCGACGACCGGCCCGTAGACGACCGGGTCGTAGTGGAGGTGTCCGGACCCCGGATCGCGGCGGCAGGCGTCCACCACCTCGTCGGAGGCCGCGACCAGAGCATGGGGCGAAACAGCCGCCAGGGCGTCGGCTGTGGCGGGAACGCCCGCCGCGGCGGCCAAGCGCGCGGTGACCTCCTGGGCCAGCGCGGTCGAGAAGCAGGGACCGACGGCGCTGTGGGCGATCGCCCGGCGGAACAGCCCCTCGGCTCGGTCCATCACCATCAGGCAGGCCACGGAGGTCGCCCCGGCGGACTGCCCGGCCGCCGTGACATTGTCAGGGTCGCCGCCGAACGCACCGACGTTCTCCCGGACCCAGCGCAAGGCGGCGACCTGGTCCAGAAGTCCGCGGTTGTCCGGAGCTCCGGGCACATGCCCGAATCCCTCGAATCCCACCCGGTAGTTGATCGTCACCACGACCAGTCCACCGTCGCGGGCGAGGGCGCTGCCGTCGAAGTCGGGCTGCGCGGAGGAGCCGAAGGTGTACGCGCCGCCGTGGATCCACACCAGGACCGGCCGACAGGTCACGTCGCCCGGCGGCACCCACACGTTGAGCGTCAGCACGTCCTCGTCACCGGGCGACCACGTCGGCGCCCCCGGAAGCTCGGCCGACTGAGGGGCGATGACGCCGAAGTCGACACACTCCCGCACGCCCTCCCAGGGCGCGACGGGCCGCGGCTCGTGGAACCGCCCGGCGGCGAACGGCGGCGCGGCGTACGGCACACCGAGCACCGCCACCACTCCGTCGGTCGTCCGCCGCCCGCGCACCAAACCGTCCCTCGTCCGGAAGACGTCCACCACAAGTACCCCCACGACCTTCGCTGCCGGTCGGCCCGGCTTCGGACGTCCAGCATTTCAGTGCCGCGAGCGCCGGCACCAACACCAAGATCGTCGCGATATACGCACTCCGGGTGTCAATCCGGCTCGCTGCGGCCGGGCCGTCCCGTCCCGGCCGCGCGCCGGGAACAAAACGCTCCGGACCGTGGTTCCGCCGGGCATGACGACGAAGCACGAAGTGCTGCGCTACACCGCCTTCTCCGGGGACCCCGAGGGCGGCAACCCCGCCGGGGTCGTACTGGACGCCGCGGGGCTCGACGATGCCGGGATGCTCGCCATCGCCGCGGAACTGGGCTACAGCGAGTCCGCGTTTCTGACCGCTCCGCCCGAAGGGCTCGGCGGCGAGCCCGGACGGGCCTTCACGATCCGGTACTTCAGCCCCAAGGCGGAGGTGCCGTTCTGCGGGCACGCCACCGTCGCCACGGCCATCGCCCTCGGCGAACGCATCGGAACCGGCGACCTGCTGTTCGCGACGCGAGCCGGGGCGGTGCCGGTGACCGTGAGCGACGAGGGCGGGGCGCTGCGCGCCACCCTCACCACGGTGGAACCGCACAGCGAGGACATCGCGGACGCGGACCTCGCCGAGGCGCTCGCCGCGCTCGACTGGCCGGTCGCCGACCTCGAGCCCGCGCTGGCGCCCCGTATCGCTTTCGCGGGCGCCCGGCATCTGGTGCTCGGCGCCGCGACCCGTGAGCGGCTCGCGGATCTCGCGTACGACTTCGACCGCCTCGCGGCCCTGATGCGCCGTCTCGACCTGACCACGGTGCAGTTGGTGTGGCGGGAGTCGGAGACCGTCTTCCATGTGCGCGACCCGTTCCCGGTGGGCGGCGTCGTGGAGGACCCCGCGACGGGCGCGGCTGCGGGCGCCTTCGGCGCGTACGCCCGCGAGCTGGGCCTGGTCCCCGAGTCCGCGGTGCTCACCCTGCACCAGGGCCAGGACATGGGCCGCTCGGGGACGCTGACCGTAGAACTGCGCGCGGGCGACGAGCGGGTGCGGGTGTCGGGGACGGGCACGCGGATCAGGTGACACCCCGGGGCGGTTCGACGGCGCGCGCAGAGGTGCGCGACCTGCCCCGGTTGCCTGCGGCGCAGCCCTGGGGCAGGCGATTTCCGAGAGGACTCGTGCCTGGACCCTCGTACTCTGAAGCTCGTGCTCGCAACCGCGTCCTGAACCTCGTGTTCAGAACGACGTCTCGCGCACGCTCGCTCGATCCGACGGGTTCGTCGTCGCCGTGATCTCGGAGCGGTGGCGGGCGGCCGAGAAGGTCGCCGTCAGCGTCTGCGGCTCGCTCTGGGCCGTGCTCACCGTGAAGCCCTCGTTCGGTACCGCCGAGATGAGGCACACCCCGCCGCTGCCGAAGCGCACGGTCGCCTTGCCGCCCTCGGAGGAGATCGTGTGCACCCCCGAGCCGCCCTCCTCGCAGCCCGCGCCCGCTCCCTGCCCTCCACCCTGGGCCGGTGGCGCCGCGGGAGGCGCGTCCTGCGGGGGAGCGGTGGTGCGGGCAGCGGGAGTCGGCGTCGCCGTGCGCGGCTTCTCGGATGTCCTCGACGGCGACGGCTTACGCGTGCTCGGGCTCGGGCTCGGGCTACGGGAAGGGCTCGGGCGCGGTGACGCGGAGACCTGCGGCGCGGCGGCGAAATCCTTCGGGGCCGACTGTGCCACCGGTGCCGTGGGCCTGGTCGAGCCCACCACGAAATGGACCGTGATCATCACGGCCGTGACGCTGGCTGCCGTGCACGACAGCCAGATGAGCAGGTAGCGCAGGAGGCGGGACACGACACCATAGTGACGGACCGGCTAACGTGCGCTCTCATGGCCTCCGTACTTGTCGTCGAAGACGACCCTGTCATCCGGGCCGCGCTGATCGAGGTCCTCACCGGACACGGGTACGCGGTGAAGACCGCCCATCAGGGCTTCGAGGCGCTGCGCGAAGTCACCCAGGGCCCGCCCGACATCGTGGTGCTCGACCTCGGGCTGCCCGACCTCGACGGGCTCGACGTGCTGCGCATGATCCGCGGCATCTCGCGGGTGCCCGTCCTGGTCGCCACGGCGCGCGACGACGACACGGAGATCATCAGACTGCTCAACGCCGGGGCCGACGACTACATGGTCAAGCCCTTCTCCGGCGGTCAGCTCGCGGCCAGGCTCGCCGCGGTGCTGCGCCGTTCGGCGCCGGCCGCGGCGGACGGCCGTGACCGTCGGCCGGTCGTCCAGGTCGCCGACCTCAGGATCGATCCGCAGGCCCGTACGGCGCACCTCGCGGACGCCGAACTGGCCCTCACCCGTCGAGAATTCGATCTGCTCGCCTATCTCGCGGCCAACGCGGACCAGGTCATATCCCGTCGGCGCATACTCGCCGAGGTGTGGCAGCAGCCGTATCTGGAGGACCAGACGGTGGACGTCCATCTCTCCGCACTGCGCAGGAAACTGGGCGAAAAGGCGTCAGCACCCCGCTATCTGCACACGGTGCGCGGGATCGGGATCAAACTGGTCACTTCTCCCTCATGAGACGCGCCCTCGCCGGGATCGCGCTGGCCGTGACGTCGATGGTCGCGCTGTCCTTCCTCATCCCCCTCGCCCTCCTGGTGCGCGAACAGGCCCGTGACCGGGTGACGACCGCCGCCCAGCAGCGGGCCTCCGCCCTCTCGCCGGTGCTCGCCCTGACCACCGAGCGGGGTGACGTCCAGCAGGCCGTGGCCGAGATCGGTTCACGGGACCAGCTGGTCGTACGCCTCCCCGACGGCGGCCTCCTCGGCAGCCCGCACGCGCCGAAGGAAGCACTGGACCGTGCCGTGCGGAAGCGGGAGACCCTCGCCATGGACACCGCCGAGGGCTGGGTCTACCTCCAGCCCGTCGTGCTGCCCAAGAACCGTGTCGCCGTCGTCGAGGCGTACGTGCCCGCCGCGGATCTGACCCGCGGCGTGTGGGCCTCGTGGGGGGTCATGTCCCTGCTCGCGCTGGGCCTGGTGGGCGGCTCCGTACTGGTGGCGGACCGGCTGGGGGCCCGGGTGGTCCGTTCCTCCCAGAGCCTGAAGCGGGCATCGCTGGCCCTGGGCTCCGGCGACCTCGACGTACGCGTGGCACCCGACGGGCCGCCGGAGCTGCAGGACGCCGGGGCCGCGTTCAACACGATGGCCGACCGTGTCGTCGAACTGCTCGCGATCGAACGTGAGATGGTCGCGGACCTCTCGCACCGGCTGCGCACGCCGCTCACCGCGCTGTACCTGGAAGCGGACCTGATGGGTGCGTCGCCCGGCGCCCGGCGCATCACCAAGGCCGTGGCCCAGCTGGAGTCCGAGCTCGACTCCATCATCACCGCGGCCCGCACCCCGCTCGCCGCGGGTCCGGCCGCCGGGCACGCGGCGGGGCGCCCCTGCGAGATGACGGAGGTCGTCGCGATGCGACTGGACTTCTGGTCGGTGCTCGCCGCTCAGCAGGACCGGGTGTGCGAACGCTCCTTCACCCCGCGCCGCACGCCCGTGCGGTTCCCGGAGGACGACCTCGCCGCCGTGGTGGACGCCCTGATCGGGAACGTCTTCCGGCACACCCCGCAGGGCACCGCCTTCGCCGTGCGCGTCGAACGCACCGACCGGCACGTGCTGCTCACGGTGGACGACGCGGGCCCGGGTGTCGCCGACCCCGACGCGGCGCTGACCCGGGGCGTCAGCGGGGGCGGGAGCGGCGGGACAGGACTGGGCCTGGACATCGTCGCGCGCGCGGCCCGAGCGGCCGACGGAGAACTGCAGATCACCAGGGCCCCGATGGGCGGGGCGAGAGTGCGGGTGTCGTTCGGGCTGGCGTGATTCGGCCGGCTGGAAGTGGTCGGAAACGATCTCGGACGTGTCGCCTCTCACGTGGCGCCCGCGATCGGCTCCGTGAGCTGGGGTGACCTCGGGTAGCCCCGTCGAGCCCCGACTGTCAAGAGGCGTGACGCTCACGAATGTGCAACGAATCACAGACTTTTGTGCCTCCGTGGTGTCAGAGTCACCCAAGAGGCTGGAGTTACCGACCAGTTGCGCCGGTGCAGCCGGTCCCTCCCGTAGTTCCGTACGGCCGAAGCCGGGAAGAACCCACCCCGTTCTCCCGCCCCCGGTACCCCCGATCCCCCCGGTGCCATTGATCCCGTCCCGCCCGGACAGGGCATAGCGGTCCGTCGACTTCCCTACGGACCCGGCGACTTCCCTACGGACCCGGCGAGACCAGCGATCGGACACGACCATCCCCCCACCGCGCGCCGATGGGCGCGCCGGAGGACACCCCTATGCACATGCTCATGCAGAACGCCCGCGACTTCCGGCAGCGAGCCGCCGCCCGTGCCGAGGAGTTCGGCCGACTCGCGGACGGCCAGGCACCCCAGGCGCTGTTCACCACCTGCTCCGACTCGCGCGTGAACCCCACGCTGATCACCGGAGCCTCCCTGGGCGAGCTGTTCGAACTCCGCACGGCGGGCGGCATCATTCCGCCATACGCCCCCGGCCGGCACTCGAGCGAGGCGGCCACCATCGAGTACGCCGTCGAGGTGCTCGGGGTCGCCGACATCGTCGTCTGCGGCCACTCCCACTGCGGTGCCGTCGGCGCGATGGTGCGTCGTGAAGATCTCTCCGCCGTCCCGGCGGTCCGCGGCTGGCTGGAGAACGCGACAACCCCGCCCCTGTCCATCGACTCCTCCGGACCCGCTGTCGCCGAGGCCGTCAAGCACCATGTTCTGTCCCAGTTAGGGCGGTTGAGCGAGTACCCCTGCGTCGACCGACGGGCTGAGGCAGGGCGACTCAACCTGCACGGCTGGTTCTACGAAGTAGACACCGGTTCCGTGCTCGTGCACCGGCCGCACGACGACGCGTTCCTTCCGCTGTGAGCGTCGACGGCACCCGCGGGCGCGGAAACCTTGAGCGCGGAGACCTCGGACGCGGAGATCCCAGCCGTGGGAACCGCGGACGCCACCGGAAGGCGGCGTCGCAGCCCACAGAACGACCGTCCGCCTCGACCCTGCGCGCCGACCTGACCGCGTCCCTCGTCGTCTTCCTGGTCGCCCTCCCGCTGTGCGTGGGCGTGGCCGTGGCATCCGGCGTCCCCGCGGAACTCGGGCTGGTCACCGGCATCGTCGGCGGGCTCGTCACCGGACTGCTCCCGGGCAGCAGCCTCCAGGTCAGCGGACCCGCCGCCGGGCTGACCGTCCTCGTCCTCGAAGCCGTCAACGCATTCGGACTCGGGGCCCTGGGCGTCTTCGTCCTCGCGGCCGGCGTGCTGCAACTGGGCATGGGAGCGCTTCGGCTGGGCCGCTGGTTCCGCGCCATCTCCATCGCCGTCGTGGAGGGGATGCTCGCCGGGATCGGTCTCGTGCTGATCGCTGGACAGCTCTACGCCATGGCCGATGCGAAGGCGCCCGGCTCGGGTCCGGCCAATATCTGGGGCCTGCCCGAACTGCTCCTGCGTACGGTCCGCTCGCCCGGCGCGCTGACGGCCTTCGCCCTCGGCGCGGCAACCGTCGTGCTGATGGCGCTGTGGAAGCACCTGCCGCCCAAGATCCGCCTGGTGCCCGCACCGCTGGCCGCCGTCGCTCTGACCACCTCCGCCGTCGCGCTGTTCCAACTGCCCGTGAAGCGGGTCGACGTGCAGGGGCTGCTGGGCGTGATCCGGCCACCGTCCCTGGACGACCTCGGCCGGATCACGGACATCGGACTGGTCGGTGCGATCGGTACGGTCGTCGCCGTCACCCTCATCGCTTCGGCGGAGAGCCTGTTCAGTGCCGCTGCCGTCGACCGTATGCACAGCGGACCCGGCACCGACTACGACAAGGAGCTGATGGCGCAGGGGGCGGGCAACGCCCTGTGCGGCGCTCTCGGGGCACTGCCGATGACGGCCGTCATCGTGCGCAGTTCGGCGAACGTGCAAGCCGGAGCGCGGACCAAGGCGTCACGGGTGCTGCACGGCGTGTGGCTGCTGCTCTTCGCGGCACTCGTGCCGGCTGCGCTCGGCCTCATACCCGTTGCCTCCCTCGCCGGCATCCTCGTCTTCTCCGGGTGGAAGCTCATTCCCCTGAAGGAACTGCGGCCGCTGTGGCGCGAGCACCGGGGAGAGGCCCTGATCCTGATGGCGACAGCGGTCGCCATCGTCGCGACCAACATGTTCGAGGGCGTGCTGGCCGGGCTGCTGCTTGCCATCGCGAAGACTGCGTGGGAGACGTCCCACGTCCAGGTGCAACTGGACGAAGGCCTGGACCCTGACGGTCCGCTGCGTGTGGTCCTCTCCGGCAACGCGACCTTCCTCAGGCTGCCGCGGATCCTGGACGCCCTCGAACGGCTGCCCGGAGACCGGCAGATCGAGCTCGATCTGCTCGGCCTGCGGCATCTGGATCACGCATGCAGCACTGCGCTCGCCAACTGGGCCGACCGGCACAACAAAAAGGATGAGGGGGCCGCCCGCGTGCTGATGCCCGCAGCCTGACCCTGACGGGCCGCAGACCCGGTCCGTACGGCTGCCTTGACCGGTCGCTGTACGGACCGGTCGCTGTACGGACCGGGCCCGCGGAGGGCGCGGCCGGCGCCGCGGGGCGCCCGGGCCGTCCGCCCCATCAGCCGCGTGAACAACGCCGCGGGTCGATACAACTAGCGCCCGGCGCCGAAGTTCTGGGTCCACCACGGGCCGCCGTCACCGAAGTGGACGCCGACGCCGAGCTCCTTGAAGGAGCAGTTGAGTATGTTGGCGCGGTGACCGGGGCTGTTCATCCACGAGTTCATGACCGCCGCGGCGTCCGCCTGCCCCCGGGCTATGTTCTCGCCCAGCGTGGACCACTCGTATCCCGCGGCCTCGACCCGGCTCGTCATTGTGGAACCGTCGGGTCCGGTGTGGGACATCACGCCGCTGCGGGCCATGACGTCGCTGTAGTTGTCGGCGGCCCGGGTGAGCTCCGCGTTGGCGGTGACCGGCGAGCAGCCGGCGGAGGAGCGCTCCTTGTTGACGAGTGCGAGGACCTGAGCCTCCGCGCTGTTCGAGTCGGAGCCGCTTCCGGATCCCGAGCCTGATCCCGAACCCGACCCGGATCCTGATCCGCCGGACGACGAGGCAGGTCGGTCGCCGCCGGAGCCGCCCGTTCCGCCGTTGCCGGTCGGCTTCGCCGTTGCCGTCCGCTTCGCGGTCTTGGAGGCCGTGGACGGGCTCGCCGACCGCTTCGGCTCGGCGGACGCCGTGACACTCTTGCTCGGCGACGCGCTCGGCGTTCCCGAGGGCGAGGTGAGCGGTGATGCGCTGCCCGTTGTGGCGTCCTCGTCGCCGCCGGGTATCTCCCCTGCGGCGTTGGTGTCCACACGTCCAGCCGCTCCGCCCTCGTCGCCGCCGCTCGTGACGAGGGTGGCCCCCACACCTGCGGCGACCGTGATCACGCCCAGCGCCAGCACGGCGCCCCGGGCGCGCAGCCCGGTCTTTGGCCGAGCGTGCGAGTGGGCGTTGGAACGAGCGGCTCTTCGAGAACCCATGCGTAGGACACCTCGGGAGGTTGACGGCTGTGCGGTCGTGATCCCGGCGGCCGCAACCGCGCCCGCCGGGATCACGGTGGGGGGTTGCCGAGATCGTAGGCCGGTTCGAACCGCGGAAGCCCTTTCGTGGCCCTTCTTCAAGAAGCCATAAGAAAGCCATCAGGCTGTGTGAAGGTACGGCGTCCGTTCTGCGTGTACTCGCGGTCGTCTTGTGGCGAACCGCCGAGTGTGGCATACAGGTCTGGACCAATGCCCGTCGTCCGTACGCGGAGGCCCGACCGTGCAACGTCCCCCCATCATCGTCGCGTTGGCCTGCTCTGCCGCCATGGTCCTCACCGCCTGCGGAGCCGAGGACGACAAGGACAGCGAACGCCCCTCCACACCGTCCGGGGTGACCGCGCAGGCCGGCAGCGCCACGTCCGTGCACGTCATGTGGGCCAAGTCCGCCGACAACAAGGCGGTCACCGGCTACGAGGTCTACCGGAAGGGGGCCAAGGTCGCGGCCCTGCCGGCCGGCAAGCACATGGTCGACATCGACGGGCTGGCGCCGGAGACGGCGTACAGCTTCACCGTGCGGGCGCGGGACGCCGCCGGGAACCTGTCAGCCCCCAGCGCCGCGATATCCGTCACCACCCCGGCGCCGGCGCCGGACGACCGCAAGGCCCCGACGACGCCGGCCCGGGTCAAGGGTCGTGCGGAAGGGGCCACCACGGTCTCCCTGACCTGGCAGCGTGCCACGGACGACACGGGCGTCACCTCGTACGACATCTACCAGGAGGACTCCCGCGTCCACAGCGTGAGCGGCGACGCGACCACCGCCCGCGTCACCGGCCTGCGGGCCGGCACCGTCTACACCTTCACCGTCCGGGCCCGGGATGCCGCGGAGAACTCGTCGCCGGACAGCAACTCCGTTGACCTCACCACGCCTTCGGCACCGGGCGACGAGAGCCCGAGCACCGCGCCGACCGACCTCGAGGCGACGGTCCGCAAGGGGAGCATCGAGCTGAAATGGACTCCACCACGGACCGGCGCTCCGGTCAAGGAGCACCAACTCCACCTGAACGGCGAGCCGGTGACCACCATCGTGTGGGGCGCCGAGCCTCCCGCCGGGACGGCCACCTACACCATGACCGTGACCGACAGACCCGGCACCCGCTACAGCATCAAGCTCCGGGCCAAGCTGCCGGACGGCAAGTGGGGTGACTTCTCGGCGCAGCGCACGGTGGTGGTCCGCTGACGAAGCCGAGCCGCACCCGCGCCCGGCTGCCCGCACGCCGCTCCGAACCCCCGTGCCACTACGCCCCCGTGACGCCGTCGATGCTCTCCCTGAGCAGATCCGCGTGCCCGTTGTGACGCGCGTACTCCTCGATCATGTGCACCAGGATCCAGCGCAGCGACACACCGTCGTCGCCGAGCACGGCGGCGTTCTGCTCGGACAGCTTGCCGACGTCGTCGAGCGAGGCACCGGCCGTCAGCTCGCGGCTCCGTTCGACCTCGGCCCGCCACGCTGCCAGCGCCTCGTCCATGCCGCGCTCCGGAACGAGGGCGAAACCGAACTCCCCCTCGTCCCCGAACCGCAACGGCACGTCCTGGCCGGCGAACACCCGCTGGAACCAGTTCCTTTCGACCTCGGCCATGTGCTGGACCAGACCCAGCATCGTCATTGACGACGGCTGCACCGGCGCCAGCCGTGTCCCACGGTCGTCGAGACCGGCGCACTTCAGAGCCAGGGTGGCCCGGTGGAAGTCCAACCAGCTCTCCAGCATGGCGCGTTCACCTGCATGAGGGGGCGGGACCGGCCGCCCGTCCGGTGTCGTACGCATGCACAGCAGCCTCGCACGAGCCGCTGACAATCGACAGAGCGCCCAGCGCGTGGCGCGGCGGCCGCCGCGCCACGCATCCGTGTCACCGCAGGGAGACATCCTCGCCCGTGCCACGCTCACGCGCCGCGCCGAGGACCAGCGCCGCCGCCGCGGCGTCCTGCACGGAGACGCCGACCGACTTGTAGAGGGTGATCTGCTCCGGCGTGGTGCGCCCGGTGCGGCTCCCGGTGACGAGTTCGCCCAGCTCGGCGTGTACGTGCTCGGCCGTGATCAGCCCGTCGCGGATCGGGCTCAGCAGGTCGTTGCTGCCGGCGGGGAAGGGCGCCAGCGCAGCCTCCCGCGACTCGACGCACACGAGCGACTGGACGACCGTGGCGTCGTCGACCTCCCGTCCGGCTGGGTTGTACCCCACGGAGGTGACGTGCGCCCCGGGCGCCAGCCATTCCCGCCGTACCACCGGCTCCGCCGCATGCGTGGCCGCGGCGACGATGTCCGCGCCGTCGAGCGCCTCCGCGTACGTGGCCACCGCGCGCACCTCCACCCTCGACGCCCCCGCTGCCTGTGACGCCGAGGCAAGCTCGGCAGCCAGGGCAGCTGCCTTCTCCGGGTCGCGCCCCGCGACCCGGATCTCCCGGATCGGGCGGACCCGGCACATGGCATCGGCGTGGGCGCGGGCCTGCACACCCGTTCCCAGGACCGCCAGAACCGTGGAGTCCTCCCGGGCCAGCAGCCGTGCCGACAGCGCCGAACAGGCACCCGTACGCGCTGCCGTGATCGCCGTTCCGTCCAGCAGGGCGGCAGGCTCACCCGTCTCCGGATCGAAAGCGGCGATCAGCGCCTGATGGGTCGGCAGACGGGTCCCGGCGTTCTGCGGAAAGAGGGACACCAGCTTGCTCACGAGGGCTCCCGCCGACGGCACGAACCCGGGCATGGCCGCGAGGAATCCACTGCGATCCGGCACCAGCGCGGCGGTGCGCGGGGGCGCCGAGGCGTGGCCCGTGCTGAGGTCCGCCATGGCGGGGGCCAATGCGTCGATCAAAGCGCCCATGTCGAGCAGCTCCTCGACCTGCGAACGTCCCAGAACCAGCATGCGCACCCATCTCCCGAACGCGGCCGCCCGAACCACGACCTCTCCCGTCAAGACTCACACCTGCCGCCGCGGCGGCGACGCGCCGATGTGCCGAGGGGGCTCCACCGCAGGGGTGCGCAATTGTCGGACCCCCTCGCCAGGTTGAGGGGCATGACGCATGCCGAGTGTAGGACGGAGAAGATCAATCCGCGTCAGTTCCACGAAGCCGCGGGCGTCGAGGACCGGCGGGTACTGTTCCGCGCCACCCAGCTCGTGCGCGCTGTCCGCACCTACACCGTCGTCGACCTGCGCGACGTGGTCGACGCCACCTGCACCCCTGGTTCTCCGCCATCGAAGATGACGCCGGTGAAGTCCACAACCAGGTCATGGTTGGCCCCAAGGGCCCCAGCGAAGGCCGGTGAAGCGACGAAATAGGGGGCCCACGAAGTGAGGAAAGAGCGACGGTCACTCTGCCGTAGGGCCGCTGCGAGGCCCGTGGCTTCGGCGGCTCCACGTCATCACAACCGCGCCTGGTGTACGGCCGGGTGATGATCTCCATGGTGTGGCCGTTCGGGTCGTCGAAGTACGCCCCGCGCAGAGTGCGGCCGCCCTGCGCGGGGGCGGCCCGGCTCAGCCGACGGTGTCCAGGACGTCGGCCAGGTCGACGAACTTGAAGCCGGTGGCCTCGCGGTCGTCGTCGGCGGGGGTGTCGTGACCGTCCTGGACGACGAGCAGACCGTTGGGGTACGTGCGGCCGAGCGGGGCGTTCAGCACGGCCGCGCCGTCGCACTTCTCGGAGCCGTCCAGCACCGGCGAGGCGGCCGTGACGCGGAAACCGCCCTCGTATTCGTTGTCGTCGCCGACCTCACGGTCGTAGAGGGCGAAGGCGTTGTCGCCCTGGCCGGAGGCCAGCAGATAGCCGTCACCGTCAGGCTCGGTGAGGAGCGTGAGGCCCTCGACGTCGGCCGACAGGTGCTTGCCGCCGTAGCCGGGGTCAGCGCCCGGCGTGCACTCCTCGGTCTCCTCGTCGTACGTGCCCGAAACGCCGTATTCGCGGACCTTGTCGACCATGACGGGCTTCCCCCGCAAGTCGGCGGGCAGTCGCCAGATACCGACGTCCTCCTGGCCGGCGTACAGCACACCGTTCGCCGGGTCGACGACCATGCCTTCGACCTGGGGGAGTTCGCCGGGCTCGCCGCAGGGCGTCCAGGACGTGCCGTTCGGGAGGCGGAAGGCGGACGGAAGGGAGACGGTGCGGAGCTTGCGATAACCGACGGTGCCGCGAGGGCCGGGGGTGATCTCCAGCAGCGCGACGCTCGTCCGGTTCCGGCGGCTGGCGAGGGCGTACGAGCGGCCCGTCGAACGGTCGGTCCAGGTGGCCAGGCCGTACGCGGTGTGCTGCTCGTTGATCTCGTCCTGGCCGGAGGAGAAGACGGGCGCGGCCGCCGGGTCGGTGACGTCGGTGAGCGGGCCGCCGGGCCGGTCGCGGTCGATGCGGTAGAAGCGGAGCCGGTCGTTACCGCGGTCCGTGACCACGGCGAGGTCGGCGCGCCCGGGGACGAGCCGCGTGCCCTGGACCACATCGACGTTGTTGAAGCGGCCGGGGGCGTCGTCCGGTCCGGCGGGTGCCGGGGCGGGGATCGACTGGACCTGGCGGGCGTCGAGGTCGTAGACGCGTAGACCGCCCTCCTTGGCCGTGGCGATCACGAGGCTGCGCCCGGGATCGGCGGCGTTGCGCCAGATCGCGGGGTCGTCGGCGTTGGCGTTACCGCCGGCCTCGTCGTCGTACAGCGTGTCCGTCTCAGCCTTCGGCTGGGTGGCGGGCAAGTCAGCGGCCGACGGGTGCGGGTGCGCCTGGGCGGGCACGGCCGCGGCGACCGCGGCGAGGGCGGTACCCGTCACAAGAGCGGTGAAGCGGAGGGGGCGGCGCGTGGTCACATGAGCTCCTCTATGTCGAGTACATGACGCTTCGCTCAAGCGGCAGCCTGGCCGCGCCCGGTGGGCTGCGCGTGATGGGCGCGTGTTGCCACGGTGAATTCGACGCAATCGCCAGGAGACCGGCCCGCCGAGATCCGCAGCACCGCGTCGCTCGCACCGCCGGGGGTGGAGCTCGAGGAGGGCGAGACCGAAGGCGAACTCGCGTTCATGGACACCATGGTGCGGTGTCGGGCGAGGGAGAGGGCGAGGGCGTGGATGCGGGTTGCGAAGGCCCGTACCCTCGGCAGCGTTCGATCGTGGCCCATGAGGCCGCAGGCGGAGGTGGCCGGCTACTGCGGCGCGGTCAGCTCGGCGTTCTCCTCGCCCCGCGGCGGCGCGGACGTGAGGTCTTCGGGGGTTTCCCGCTGCGCTCCGACCTTTCCGTGGTGCGGCGACGAGGCCAGGAGGTCGAGAACGAGTGCTGCCGTCCAGCCGAAGTCGCGGGTGCCGCGCGCCTCACCGGTGAACGGGTCCACATACTCGGCGAAGTCGCAGGTACGGGCGGTGGTCAGCATGGAGGTGCGCAGCTGGTCGGCCGCCTCGATGCGCCCGTACTGGCGCAGGCCCTGCTCCAGCAGCCAGTTCACGTTGAACCAGGCAGGCCCGCGCCAGTAGCGGTACGGGTCGTAGGCAGGGCCGTCGAAGGCGTACGACGGTGCCATCAGCGCTTCACCGAGCCGGAAGCCGGGTCCCGTCGCCGTAGCGTACAGCGCGTCCGTGATGTTCCGGGGCAGACCAGGAACGACGAGGGGGACGAGGCCGGCGACGCTCCGTTCGGGGACGAGCGCGTCGCCGACGAGGTCCCGGCACAGGAACATGCCGTCGGCCGGCGACCACAGCCGCTCCACCAGCGCCTCGGTCAGGCGCGCCGCCCGGTCCTCGTGGGGCAGGGGGTCCGCACCCGTCTCGGCGGCGATATGGGAGAGGGCCAGCTCCGAGACGATCAGCAGCGCGTTGACCGTCGGGTCCTCGACCGCGAACGCGTGATGGCCGGCCGTGTCCGCGTAACCGCTGTCCCGGTAGTCGGCGGCGAGCCGCACGTACCGCCCGTAGTCGAGGTCGGTCGGGCGTTCGGCGGCCTGGCCGTGGTCGAGGTCGGCGCGCCGGTACGAGCCCGGGGCGACCGGATCGACCCGCCGCAGCGGCCCGTCCCAGCACGGGCTGTTGTCCATGCCCGGCTCCCACGGGTGGACCACGGCGGACAGCCCGCCGCCGCCCAGGTCACGGGGACCGGTCAGATAGTCGTGCCAGGCGGCGAGTCGCCCGTAGAGCCGGGGCAGGAAGCCGCGCCGGCGGGACATCTCGGGGTCGGCCTGGTGCACCAGCCAGGCGGCGAGCGCGTGCACCGGAGGCTGCACGATGCCCGAGGTCTCGATACCGGCCGGGGCACCCGCCCCGGCGCCCGCCCGTGAGGAGCGCCAGAAGTCCGGGCTGGGGAAGTACGCGTCGAGGGGTACCGTCCGGTTGAAGACGATGTGCGGAACGCGCCCGTCCGCCCACTGGGCGCCGAGGAGTGTCTCCAGCTCGCGCTGCGCGCGCCGCGCCGACAGATGGCGCAGTCCGATGGCGATGAACTCGGCGTCGTCCAGCTGCGTGCCGTCGTCGACGGCGAACAACAGTCGCTGCTCGCCCTGGCGGTACGCGGTGCCGACCGGAGGGCTCGCCG
>NZ_JBEXRZ010000166.1:0-15841 GCF_040613325.1 Streptomyces sp. NPDC006283
GGTGAGCTTGTCTACCAGGACCCAGTCGTCCTTCTGGAGAGTGTTCTGCATCGAACCCGAGGGCGGGCGAGCTCCCCGCCGCCCGCCGGCCGGACGCGGCGCGACAGCGTCGGGCGGCGGGGATGCTCGCCTGGTCAGAGCGGGTCGTGTCCCCAGTTCATCAGTGAGTAGCGCCACGGGGTGTCGGTGACATCGCCTTCAGGGCGTTGCTTGAGGTGCCGGTGGATGTAGCCCGTGACTTTACGCATGTGGGCGACGTCGTCCTCGCTGAGGTCGCTTGTCCTGGTGCGCAGAAGTTCGATGATGCGCCGGCCCGAGGCGTGTCCGACACTTTCACCGCCGTTCTTGCTCTGCCCGACGCTTTTCGACTCGTCGGTCTCCAGCCACTTCTCGAGCTTGCCTGCGGACATGTTGACCGCTTCTTTGAAGTCGCTGATGTTTTTGTCCCGGCCGTCGTCCTGCTTGGTCACGACTTCTTGCCCTTCTTTCGCAGGGCGTCGGGCTTGTGCACAGCGGAGCGGCCGGACTTGTCGCTCTCCACCTCGTACTGCGGTTCTTCCTCGGAGGCGTCCACCGTGCGGCCGGCGGTCTTTGTACGCTCGGTGATCTTGCGCTTGACCTTGCCGGTAACCGTCTGCCCGTGGCTGTTCCATGCGACCTTGTCGCCTCTGGCGACGTTCTTGTCCTTCGCCATGACTCTTCCTTTTCTGCAGCAGATGCGACCGGAGTGCACGCCTAAGTGTGCGCGTCGCTCGACGCTGATCGGGCGGTTCGGATCAGGGCGGCGACGAACGCGGCGAGGGCGATCAGGAGCCACACCCACAGGAATGGATGTGCACCCGCGTACGAGCAGCGCACCGCGCTGAGTCCCTCCGGTCAGCCGGTGTCGCCGTGGAGTACTCGTTCAGCGCCGCACGGGGCCGCAGGGCCGGCTCGGAGTCGTCGAGGTGGAAGTCGCCGAAGCCCAGCAGCGTGACCCGCTCCCCGCCCTTGAGGGCCTGGGCGATCGTTCCGGGCTGCTCCCCCGTCCCGGACAATGCGTCGATCTCCTGCTCGACCTGCTCCTGCGACAGCTGCCAGCCGTCCTCGGCTGTTGTTCGTACGGTCGCCTCGACCAGGGCGTTCTTGTCCATAGCGCTTCCTTCTCCGCCCTACGGTGTGGTGCGCCGCGGTCGACAGGGGAGGCAACCGCGAGACACCACACAAGTGACCGTCTGCTCCGTGATCCAAACACGGCCTTGCGAGGTCTGCGGGTCGCGCTGGAAGCCGTCCCTTCTCACAAGTGTGTCCGCCCTGACCTTCCCGAGTCGGCCTCGGGCGCCGGCGCCGCCGGCTCTGCTGTTCGCCCAGCCGGACAACTGCCGAGGAGGGGCGCGCGGTCACCAAATCAGGGCGCCGGAATGTCATCCAAGAGGAGTGTTTCGCACGAAGTGGCTTATGTGACGGACAGCGACACGAGCCCGTCACCTCCTCTCAGCAAAGGTGAAGCTCATGACCACCATCCATCGCTACAGGAGCGCCGCTCTCGCCGGAGCCGGGGCGCTTCTGGTCCCCCTCTCGCTGGCTGCCCTCGCGCCGGTCGCCCACGCAGGGCAGGTGACGGAGCCGTTCGGTCCCGCGTGCGCCTCCTTGCCGACCAGTGGTGAGGGCAGCGCCGCCGGCATGGCCGGCGACCCGGTCGCCGCCGCGGCGTCGAACACCCCCGAGCTGTCCACACTCGTCAGCGCCGTCCAGAAGGCCGGGCTGGTTGACACCTTGAACAATGCCGACGGCATCACGGTGTTCGCTCCGACCAACGACGCCTTCGAGAAGATCCCGAAGGCCGAGCTCGACAAGATCCTCAACGACAAGGAGCAGCTGACGGACCTGCTGACGTACCACGTGGTCGAGCAGGACGTCACCGTCGAAGAACTGCCCAAGGGGACGTTCACAACGCTCCAGGGTGGCCAGGTGACCACCTCCGGTTCCGGGGAGTCCTTCAAAGTGAACGACTCCGCGTCGATCGTCTGCGGAGACGTCGCCACCGAGAATGCCACCGTGCATCTCATCGACACCGTGCTGATGCCCAAGTCCTGACCGTTCAGCCGAAGCGCCGATGCTGCCCTCACCGGGGGCAGCACCGGCACATGCAGGCATGTGCGGCTGCAGTCGCGCCCCCGGTTACGTGTCCGCGGTCGCGCCGGTTGTGGGCTCAGATGCTGTCAATGAGTTCCGAGTGACCCTGCGACCGTGCACAGTGCGCACAGCAGAAGAACTGTCCTTCAACCTGCAATCCGTGGCCAAGGATCCTGCATCCGCAATGGTCGCAAACAGGAGCGAGACGGTGGGCCGCGCACTCGAGGCTGTCGAACACGTGCACCGCATCGCCTACCGTGTGCACTTCGAACGACAGGGCGTAGTTGTTGCCGCAGACTTCGCAGACAGCCATAGCCACTTCTCTCCTTCGCTGCGCGACACCAACAGACAGTCGACACCACCGCACAGGACCGGCCTCTTGCTCGAGCAAAGCACTTGTAGGGACGGAGGGCGACCTGAAGTCGTCGGACCCTGGTGCCGCCGCAGGTACCGGCACGGACAGCGCGCGCATCAGCCGTACGCGGCTGGTGGTGGCACCAACTGTTCTCGCGCAGCGGGACGGCTGCAGTTCACCGCATCCGCGCCTCGCCGCTCGGGATGGCGGCGGTGCCGCGACGGGCGAGGGATCAATTGCTTTGGGGAGAGGGATGAGGAACGGACCGCGCTGGGCCCGCTGGTTGGTGCCGCTGGTTCTGTTGGTCGTCTGGCTGGGCATCGGCGGAGCGCTCGGCCCGTACGCCGGAAAGCTGGGCGAGGTCGCCACCAACGATCAGGTTGCGTTCCTTCCGCGCAGCGCCGAATCCACCCAGGTGCTCGAGGCCCGCAAGGCGTTCGACCAGTCAGAGACCTTGCCGGCCATCGTCGTGTGGACTGCGGACAACGGCCGGGGGATTGAGGCGCAGGCCGCGGCCACGCAGGCGGTCAGCCGGCTCGCTGGGCGTCCGGGGATTGTCGGGCAGCCATCGCCGGCTCTGGCCTCCGAGGACGGTCGGGCCATGCAGGCCGTCGTCCAGCTGGAGCCGGACCTCGGAGAAGAACTACCTGCTGTTCTCGAAGAGGTACGCGATGCGGCGCAAGGCGTGCCGGGCTCAGCTGCCCAGATCGCCGGTCCGGCGGCGAATCAGGCCGATCTGTCCGACGCGTTCGCCGGCATCGACGGTTTGCTGCTGGGTGTGGCGCTTGTGGCCGTGTTGCTGATCCTGCTGCTGGTGTATCGGAGCGCCCTGCTGCCGTTCGTGATCATTCTGAGCGCGGTGTTCGCCCTCGGACTGGCGTGCGCCATCGTGTATGCGCTGGCGGAGCGGGATCAGGTCCGGGTGGACGGCCAGGTGCAGGGCATTCTCTCCATCCTGGTCATCGGCGCCGCCACCGACTACGCACTGCTGCTCACCGCGCGCTTCCGGGAGGAGCTGACGGCCGGCAAGGAGCGGACCGCCGCTGTCCTGGCCGCGGTACGCCGCTCGTTCGGCGCCGTCACCGCCAGCGCGGCCACCGTGGCCCTCGGCCTGCTGGCCCTGCTCGCCAGCGACCTCACCAACAACCGCGCTCTCGGACCCGTCGGCGCCATCGGCATCGTGTGCGCAGTGCTCTCCACCCTGACGTTCCTGCCGGCCGTACTGGCCCTGCTCGGCCGCGCCGCCTACTGGCCGGCCCGTCCGAAGCCATCAGACGACGCCACAGCAGAAGGACATGGTGTGTGGCACCGGGTCGCCGCGCTCGTCGACCGGACGCCACGGCGCGTGTGGATCTCGACCGCGCTTGTGCTCACGGCTTTCGCCGCCTTCTCCACGACGCTGTCCTCCAAGGGCGTGCCGCTCGACGAGATCTTCGTCAACGACGCGCCCTCGGTCGCTGCGCAGCAAACTCTCGGGGAGCACTTCCCAGGCGGCTCGGGAAACCCGGCCGTCGTCATTGCCGACGCCGACAAGGCAACAGAAGTGACGGCCGTCGCTGAACGTACCGACGGCGTGGCATCGGCAGCCGCCGTGTCCGCGTCGGGCCGGCCGGGCGCCGGTGAACCACTCGTCGCGGACGGCCGGGTACGCATCGACGCCACCCTCGAGGCGGCCGCCGACAGCGATGCCGCCAAGGAAACGGTGCAGCGGCTGCGCAACCAACCCCACGCTGTGCCGGGTGCCGACGCCTTGGTCGGCGGCTACACCGCGCAGCAGTACGACACGCAGCAGACAGCGGAACGCGACCGGACGGTCATCGTCCCCGTCGTACTCGGCATCATCCTGCTGATCCTGGTTCTGCTGCTGCGCTCGCTGCTGATCCCCTTGCTGCTGGTTGCGACAGTGGCGCTCAACTTCCTTGCCACGATCGGCGTGTCGGCGCTCGTCTTCGAGCATCTTCTCGGGTTCAGCGGCACGGACGCGTCGGTGCCGCTGTACGGATTCGTGTTCCTCGTGGCGCTCGGCGTCGACTACAACATCTTCCTCATGTCCCGGGTAAGGGAGGAGACACGCACACACGGCACCCGCGCGGGCGTGCTACGGGGCCTGACCACGACCGGCGGGGTCATCACCTCCGCGGGCGTAGTGCTCGCGGCGACGTTCGCGGCCCTGATGGTGATCCCCCTGGCCTTCCTGGTCGAGATCGCGTTCATCGTCGCCTTCGGTGTCCTGCTCGACACCCTCGTGGTCCGCTCGCTCCTGGTGCCCGCGCTGGTGATCGACGTCGGCCCGAAGGCGTGGTGGCCGAGCGCGCTGGCCCGCCGGTGTGAGCCCGGCGTCGCGGCAGCAGAGGGCAGCGTGCAGGCGTAGTCGAAGGAGGTACCGGACCCTGCACGTCGACTGGCGCATCGGCGCACGCCATTTCCTGGACCTGCTGGTGGACGGGAACATCGTCAACAACCAGCTCAACTGGCAGTGGATCGCCGGTACCGGCACGGACACCCGCCCCCACCGCGTGCTCAACCCGGTCATCCAGGGCAAACACGTCGACCCCCAGGGCACGTACGTGCGCCGCTGGGTTCCGGAACCTGGGGACGTGGCGAGCAACCGCGTCCACGAACCGTGGCGGCTGCCCGAGCAGGAACGGGTACGTCTGGATTACCCGGAGCCGCTGATCGACCTCGCAGACGGCCTGGACCGCTTCAAGCACGCCCGCTGCCGGAATTGAGGTAGAAATGCCGCATGCACTGGCTCTTCGGCTCGGACCACACTTTCTGCGTCCCTCCGAGGGGCAGCAGGCTCTTACGCGATGCACCTCTGCTGATGATCGAGGCTCGGTCGGTGTTGCGCCGCCGCCGATTCCACCGCGCCATGGCGCACCTGGTGCTGTCCGCCATGCGCCACCGGGCGGCCGAACTCGGCGACCGAGTCATCTACGTCCGCGCTGACACCTACCGGGAGGGGCTGGCACGGGCGGCAGGCAGCAACCCTGTGACCGTTCACCATCCCACCTCGTACGCGGCCGTGAGGCTGGTGCGCTCCTTGACTCGAGTCGAGATGGGACCCGCGCGGGGATTCCTGGTGCCGATGGCCGACTTCGCGGCGTGGGCGGACCGCCACGGCGGCAAACGGCTGCGTCAGGAGGACTTCTACCGGTGGGTGCGGCACGGGCATGACCTGCTGATGGACGGTGACGCGCCGGCCGGCGGCCGGTGGAACTACGACCAGGACAACCGGCAGCCACCGCCACGAGAAGCATCTGCCCTGCCCGTTCCGGCCCCTACCGGCCGCGTGAGGACGAAATCGACGACGAGGTCCGTCACGACCTGGACCGGTGGGAGCAGGAGGGCGACGTGTCCTTCGTCGGCCGGGACGGACCGCGCCTGTTCCCCGCGACCCGAGCCGAGGCGCGCAGCGCTCTGAAACGCTTCCTCGAGCACCGGCTGCCCACGTTCGGGCTCTACGAGGACGCGATGCTGGCCGCCGACCCGGTCATGAGCCACAGTCTGCTGTCGTCGTCACTCAACCTGGGCCTGCTCGACCCGGCGGAATGCGTGGAAGCGGCGGAGGCTGCCTGGCGGGACGGACAGGCGCCGCTGAACAGTGTGGAAGGCTTCATCCGTCAGATCGCGGGCTGGCGCGAGTACGTGTGGCAGCTGTACTGGTCTTTCGGCGAGGACTACCGCAACTCGAACGTGCTGCGGCACACGACTGAGCTGCCCGGCTGGTGGAACGACCTCGACGCCGACGACGTTCGGGCGCGCTGCCTGCACAGCGTCCTGGCCCAGGGTGCGTAACACCGGGTGGACGCATCACATCCCCCGGCTGATGGTGCTGGGCAGTTTTGCGCTGCAGCGCGGATGGGACCCGGCCGCGGTCACGGACTGGTTCCACCGCTGCTTCGTGGACGGCTACGACTGGGTCATGGTGCCCAACGCCGTCGGTATGTCCCAGTACGCCGACGGCGGACGGATGACCACCAAGCCCTACACGTCCGGCGGCGCCTACGTGAACCGAATGAGCGACCTGTGCGGACCCTGCGTCTACCGGCCGGGCGACCGGGTCGGAGAGCACGCCTGCCCCTACACCGGCGGGTACTGGGCCTTCCTCGACCGGCACCGGGCGCGGCTTGAGCACAACCACCGCACCCGCCAGGCCGTGCGAGGTCTGGACCGGCTCGGCGACCTGGACGAAGTCCGCCGTCAGCAGCGGGCACGCGGTGACAGACCGCCCTGAGCCGCCTCGTGTGAGCCATCGGGGTGAGCCGCTCCGGTGCGGAGGGCGCACCGGGCAGGAATGACCGCATCCGCGCACCGTCCGGAGTCCGAAGTGCTCGGGATGCACGCAACCAGGACCGAAAGGGTGTCCATGCTCGGTACACGCATGACGCGGGCGACGGGGGTTCGCACCGCCGACCGTGCAGGCCACGACGAAGTCCCGGTCACGCCGCACGCCGCGGTGATGGCCGTCGATGCCGTCCTTGCGGAGTATCTCGAGGAGCGGCTGCGCGAGGCCCAGGAAGTGGACGCCGTGTCCGCCCGGGAGATGGCGGGCCGGGTCGCCGCATTCGTGCAACGCGGCGGGAAGCGACTGAGGACCGCTTTCCTCTGGTGCGGATGGCGGGCCGCCGGCGCCGGCGGCGACCCGAGGACTTTGCTGCGGGTCGGGGCGGCCCTCGAGCTTGTCCAAGCATGCGCCCTCATACACGACGACGTCATGGACGGATCGCCGATGCGGCGAGGTGCGCCGACCATGCACGCCGACTTTGCCCGCATGCACCAGGCAGCCGCCATGACCGGCTCTGAGCAGCCGTATGCGACCGCCGCGGCCGTCCTCGCGGGTGACCTGGCCCTGGCCTGGGCAGACGACCTGCTCACCGAGACCGCGCTGACCTGTCCGTATGGAACGCAGCTGCACCGCGAATGGCGTGCCCTGCGGGGCGAGATGGTCGCCGGCCAGTACCTGGACCTGCGCGCCCAGGCCAACGGTTCGTCCGCCGAGGACGAAGCCCTCAATATCGCGACCTTGAAGAGCGCGCTCTACACCGTGGAACGACCGCTCGCTCTGGGCGCGTGTCTGACCGGGGCCGGCGCCCGCACCATGGACGCGCTGCGGGCAGCCGGCCGGCGCGCGGGCCTTGCCTTCCAGCTGCGCGACGACGTGCTGGGCGCCTTCGGCGACCCGGCGGTGACGGGCAAACCGGCGGACGAGGATCTGCGCGGGCGGAAGCTTACGTACCTCCTCGCGCTCGCCGTCCGGTTGGCGGCCGAGTCCGGGGACGCCGAAGCGGCTGCGGCACTGAGTCCTAAGGACGTCATGCGCTCGGATGACGAGGTTTCCCTCATGCGCGCCGCCCTGGAGCGCACGGGGGCCCGCGCCGCGGTGGAGGCGGAGATTGCCCGTCTGTCGGCACTGAGCGTGCGCCACTTCGAGGACAGCGGCGCACATCACCACGTCCTGCGGCAGTTCGCCTCGCTGGTGGAGAAGGCCGTGGGCACCGCGCCCGCCCGGAACGAGGAGGACGCGTGAAGACCGTTCCGGGACCGAGCGAGCACGTCGTGGTCGTCGGGGGCCGGCCTGTCAGGCCTCGCCACCACCCTGCATCTCCTCGGCGCGGGGCGCCGGGTGACTCTCGTGGAGCGGGACGTCGGACCTGGCGGCCGTGCGGGCATGCTGGAGCTCGGTGACTACCGGCTCTACACCGGCCCCAGGGCCGATGGGGGTGCGCAGGCCGAGGCCGACCTCGCCGGCCGCAGCTGCGCTGATGGCACCTGTGGCAACGGCAACCAGGACACGTGCGCCGTTGAGTTTCACGCCCCATCCGTCTTCCGGATCCGCTGGGCATCTCCACTTCCGTCAGTCGCCCTGGCGCGGATGCACCGCGCGGCCCTGCGCAGTCACCGTCGTGACAGATCGGCCAGCACTTCCCGCGCGGCACGCGTACCCGATGCCAGGGCGCCTTGCACCGATCCGGTCGCCCGGTGATCACCGCAGACATACCGCGCTGGTGCGTAGCGGGTCGTGCGGCTCAGCGGCCAAGGCGGCTGCATCACCGGCAGAGCAGCTTCGACGGTGTAGGTGGCGACCAGTGTCCACGCGCTCGTGTCGGCCCCGTACAACTCGGCCAGGCGGCTCCGTACGACGGACTCCCGTGCCGGTGTGTCGCCACCCAGCACTGAGGTCGACACCAGAGCGGCGCCCGGCGGGGCGTAGGTGGACGTGACCTCGCTGAGGACACAGGTGTTCAGGAGGGTCAGGCTGCTGTCCACGACCAGCGTCGGTTCGTCCATCGGGGAGGTGCCGGCCGCGTGGTAGTAGGTGGTCACCGTGCGGCTGCCCGGCACCTGCAGGCCCGGCAGCAGAAGCGCGGCGGTGGTGGCGTCCGTCGCAACGACGACCGTGTGGGCCGGTCGTTCGTGGCCGTCTTCCAGCAGCACACCTGAGTCGGTGACCGCGGCGACGGGTGTGTCGAGCCGGAGCGTGCCGTCCGGCAGACCTGCGGCGAGCTGAGCAGGCACGGCACCGATACCTTCGGCGGGCAGGCAGAGCGTGCCGCGCGCCGTGCTGCGCCAGACGAGGTGGAAGAAGCGGGCGGAGGTTTCCAGCTCGCTCTCGAGAAAGACTCCGGCCAAGAAGGGACGCAGCAGGTGCTCGATCGCACGCGGCGAGATTCCTGCCTTGATGAGCGCTGCCGAGGTGGTCCGGTCGGCGTTGTGCTTGAGAACTGCGGCGGGCAGCAGGGCGTCGCGCATCGTGAGGGCGGCGAGCGCGGCAAGGTCGCGTGCCGACAGGACGCGTCCTGGCAGCAGACTCGCTGCCGCCCGTGGGCGCCTGGTGGGGTCGGCGATGCGCACCTGCCGCGTGGGAGTGGCGGCGACGACGCCCGGGGTAAAGGGCCTCAGCCGCAGATCACGTAGGTTCAGGCGTCTCTTGACCTGGGGATAGGCGGTGTTGAAGACCTGGAAGCCTCGGTCCAGCAGGAAGCCGTCCTTGTGGTCGGTGCGCATCCGGCCGCCGACGCCGTCGGAGGCTTCGAGCAATTCGACCCGCAGTCCGGCCCGACCCAGATCCAAAGCGCAGGCGATGCCCGCGAGACCGGCACCGACGACGACAGCATCCGGCGCCCGGTGGTGCTGATGGCCCATCAGGTGGCCCTCCCTTCTGCTCCGCTATCGGCGCGTTGCCCAGCGGACCATGATCCGGGGGCTGATGCCAGGCGCCGTGACGCACGTAGCCTCATCGGGTGACCGGTGAGGCGTCACCCGATGACGGACGGCTCCAGAGCGGTCAACGCCTCCGCCAGCCCCGTGGGGTGCAGAACACCCGGCACCGACTGTCCGGTCCACCCGGGGCCGAGCGTCAGCACGACAGGGCTCCTGCGGGCTCCGAGTACACCCCACTCCATGGCGGCGACATGCTGCGCCAGTGGGCGACTGGCAGTCGTACGGGACTGAGCCCAGAGACCTACAGCCGCGGGTCCGGTCCTGCGGATCGCCTCCACGAGCGCCTCGACCGGCAGGGCGGCTCCGAACATACGCACCGGAAGGCCCCGTTCGGCGAGTGCGGCGGTGAGGGCCTCCAGCGGCAGCGTGTGGTTCTCACCAGGTACGCAGGCCAGCAGGATCGTGCGGCCGGGCCGGTCTTTCGCAGCCGGGGGCGCGGAACGGCGCAGAGCGCCGGCGATGTGCCACGAGAGGAAGTGCTCGACCTCGACGTACTTCTCGCCGGAGTTCTCCCATTTACGGCCGACGGCCTGGAGCGTCGGCATGATCACCTCATGCCAGGCGGCCACCAGCCCGTAGTCGGAGATCACCGCCTTCAGCAGTTCGTCGAGGGCAGCGGCGTCGAGGCGAAGGGCGGCGCGTGCCAAGCCTTTGCACTCCTGGCGGGCGTCGCCCAGTTGCAAGCCGGCCCCGACATGACGGCGCATGCCGCGCCGCCGCAGCGAAGGAGGAGCCGGCTCGGGTGCGCCGCGGTCAGCCCCGAGGCGCGCGTCCCCACGGGCGAGCCTCGCTGCCTCGGCGGGTGCCAGGCCTGTCGCGGTCAGCGCGCACATCCGCTCTAGTCTGGCGACGTCTGCTGCGGTCCAGCGGCGGTGTTTCCCACCGGTGTGCCGGTCGGGACCGATTCCGTAGCGGCGGTCCCAGGAGCGCACCGTAGTCGGAGCGACGCCGAGGCGTCTGGCCACCTCCCCCGTCGTGAGGCCGCCCTCCTGTCCGGGCTTGGGTTCGTCGAAGAGAGTCACATCCCGAGCATACGACGCATAAACGATGCGTGTTGCTTGCGTCGTTTGTGCGTCCAAGACTGATGGCAACGGACAGCACGGCAGCCCGGCATGCGGGTGAATCGGTACGGCGGTTGCGGGGTCCCTTGAGCACCGGACCTGCGCACCCGGCTTCGACAGGAGGAACGGAGATGAGCACGATCTCGCGACCGGCCGAACAGCGGCGTTCCCCCGTCGAGAGCACGCAGCGCGACGAATTCGGTCGGGGTCCCCTCGCCGCGGACGAGGGCACTTTCGCCGCCGTCTACAAGCGCTGGAGCCCTCTCGTCCACACCCTGGCGAACCGCTGTCTCGGCGACGCCCAGGAGGCCGAGGACGTTACGCAGCAGGTCTTCCTCGCCGCCTGGCGCGGGCGAGCCGGCTTTCATCCGGAGCGCGGACCACTGGGCGCCTGGCTCGTCGGCATCGCACGCCGAAAGATCGTCGATGCGCTCGCCGCCAGAACACGGCGCCTGCGGATCGTCGAGGTGGCTTCCCGCAACGTTGCCATGTCGGCATCGCAAGAGGCGGCGGGACCGGTCCCTGAAGCGGCCGTGGAGCGCGTACTCCTCGTCGACGAACTCCTGCGGCTGCCGAACCCACAACGGGAGGTGCTCTGCATGGCGTTCTACCAGGACCTGACACACATGCAGATCGCCGAGTGCACCGGCCTCCCACTCGGCACGGTCAAAAGCCACGCCCGCAGGGGCCTGCACCGACTCCGCCTCAGCATTGAGCAGGGGCACGCTGCGGACGCAGACGGGCGGTCCCGCTGATCGCGCTCGGCGCCCTCGAAGCGAGCACTTGGCTACCGCTCGGCTGCCTCGACGGCGGTCCTGATCCCGTGCAGCGCCTTCTGCAGCCCGTCGTTGGCCTGGTCGCCTTCGGTACGTTCCGTGTGCATCTCGACGCTTGGACGGGATGTCTCCGCGCCGGCGCCCGGGCCGACGCGGACGCAGCCGTGCCAGTCATTGGGTCCGGGTGCACCCCCTTCCAGGGTCTTTCCCTGTTCGGCAACACTGATCTTCCCGGCGAGGCGAAGGGTGCCGATGGCGAGGGTGCGCCAGGTCCGCCATGGCGCGGGGTGCGGAGCCGGTTCGCAGCTGGGAGGCTCGGCCCGTGATACCCCTCAGCCTCTCGCATCGAGCTGAGGGTCATCCGGCTGATCGTCGGTCGGCTGTCGCAGGCCTTCTACAACACCATCCCGGGGAGTTGGCCGGACACAGAGGAGAGAATCTGGCGCGACCGCAGCCCCGCTGGAACGCTTTTGCCTCCTGACGGAGCATCATCGACGGTGGAAGAGGCACCCATGAGTCGACGCGCACGTTCCACCCGTTCACGACGGATCGGGATCACCATCGGAGCCGTGACCTCCGCGGCGGCTCTGGGCATGCTGGCATCGGCACCCGCGCAGGCCTACGCCAGCGGCTACATCGAGAGCTACCGCTCCACGAAGGGCGGCTACGGCATCAACTGCGACACCCGGGAGATCTACCGCGACGGATGGTAGGGCGATCCGAGTTGGTCGGCGCCGGACGACGAGAAGTGGCCCCACCCCTCGGGCGGGTAGACGACGACTCACCGCGGTTCTTGACTGCCTCTTCTCACCGGCTGCGCTTGCGCGCAGGCCACCCACCGGCCCGGCAGGCGAACGCTTGGCGGAGCCAACGCTCACCGTTCCGGTGGGGCCGCCGGCGGCCGTTAGAGTGCGTGAATGAAGCGGATGCAGCGGGCCGCCGGCTCAGCAGTGGGTGACGCCTTGGGCGGCCCCTTCGAGTTCGGCCCCCCGGGAGCGTTCTCCGCGCGGTTTCCCGTGCCTGGTGCCGGTGGCGAGATGGGCGGAGGCGGCGGCTGGGACCCGGGCGAGGCCACCGACGACACGCAGATGGCCGTCCTGGTCGCGGAGTCCCTGCTGGAGCGGGGCGGACTGGATCTGCCGGACATCTTCGCCCGCTTCCAGCGATGGGCGGCATCGGACCCCAAGGACATCGGCTTGCAGACGGAAGATGTCCTCACCAATGGCCAAACCTGGGACCTCGCCGCCGCGATCCACTTCCAGGGCAATCAGCGAGCTGCTGGAAACGGCTCCTTGATGCGGGCATCGACATCCGCGGTCCACTTCGCTCCCGCCGGCCAAGAAGCGACCATGGACGCGGCCCGCCGCATCGCTGCCCTCACGCACGGCGACCGCGCGGCCTGGGAAGGCACCGCGATCTTCCACGAACTCATCCGCGTCACGTTCGAAGACACCGACCCCCTCACGGCGCTCCCGGACATCCTGGCTCTTGTCCATCCCGACCACCGCGGGCGCTACGCCACAGTCCTCGCGCCCGACTGGCACCCCGATCAGGCGACTGAGTTCAACGGTGCCGTCTGGGCCTGCCTGGGCTCCGCAGTCTGGGCCCTGCGCACCACCACCAACTTCGAAGACGCGATACGCGCGGCGATCGACCTTGGCGGTGACACGGACACCGTCGCCGCGGTGACCGGAGGCCTCGCGGGGGCGTACTACGAGCTGGGTGCGATCCCCGCCCACTGGACCCAGCCGCTCCATGTCTCCCTCCCCGGGTTCGACGGACGGGTGCTGCACCTGGCAGATCTGCTCCGCCTTGCGCACCGCCTCGGAGGCTGAACCGAGCGCCAGGGCGATGCCGATGTCGATGTCGACCGGCGACGACCGGCGCAGGGCAGCGACGTCGGTGATCGGAGGCCCTGCCCTGGACCGCCCCGAGTGCACCGGCCCCGGCGACCCGGACAAGGGTGACAGCATCGTCGGACCATCCCGCGGGTGCGGGGAGCAGCCACAGTTGTTGCGACCGTAGGCGTGCCCCGGGGACAAGGGCGGCGGACGGGACCCGGGAGCCGGAGCCCGGCGCGCCGCCGAGAGTCGGACCAGCCCGGGGAGGGAGCCGCACGCGGCTGGGCGTCGGACCGAGCCGGACGGGTGGGGGACCCGGGGGCGGCGTCAGTCGGTGGTGATCCCCTGCGCGGTGTGTGCCAGGGCGTCGAGGACCGGGCTGATGAGCGGATGCGTCTCCGCCCCGCGGCGTACCGCGGCGAAGACGCGGCGCGTGGGCGCCGGGCCCGCGACGGGCCGGACGACCGTGTCCCGCAGCTCCATGCCGCGCAGGGCGGAGCGCGGCACCAGCGCGACTCCGGCACCCGCTCCGGCGAGAGCGACGACGGCGCGGAAGTCGTCGGAGGAGTGCACGAGCCGCGGCTCGAACCCGGCCAGCTCGCATGCCAGCAGGACCATGTCGTGGCACGGGTTGCCCGGGTAGGGGCCGATCCAGTCGCTGTCGCCGAACGCGGCCAGCTCCACGCGCTCCTGCGCGGCCAGCGGATGGTCGGCGCGCAGGACCGCGTCGAAGGGCTCCGCGTACAGCGGGACCCGTGCGAGTCGCCGGTCGTCCGCGCCCGGCGCTCCCCGGTACTCCACCGCGACGGCGAGGTCCGCCTCTCCGTCGAGCACGAGGGGCAGGCTCTCGTCGCCCTCCGCGTCCCGTACCCGCACGCGAATGCGGGGGCGGTCGTGCGACAAGCGGTCCATGGCCGGCGCGACGACCTCGGCGATGCCCGTGGCGAACGCGGCGACGGTCACCTCTCCGGCCGCGCCGCCCGCGTACGCGGCGAGTTCGGCCTCGGCCCGTTCCAGCTGGGCGAGGACCATGTGCGTGTGGGTCAGCAGGATCTCGCCCGCCGCCGTCAGCCGCACGCCCTTGCCGCTGCGGATCAGCAGGGCGTGGCCGGTCTCCTGCTCGAGGGCATTGAGCTGCTGGGAGACGGCGGAGGGGGTCAGATACAGCGCGGAGGCCGCGGCGGTCACCGTACGGTGGTCCGCCACGGCCCGCAGAATACGCAGCCGGCGGGGGTCGATCACCCGGCCATTGTCGCGCGTGCGTCGACGAAGGCCGCCACCGCCCGCTCCACGTCCTTGGTGGAGTGCGCGGCGGACAGCTGGACGCGGATGCGTGCCTGCCCCATGGGGACGACCGGGTACGAGAAGCCGATGACGTACACGCCGCGCTCGAGCAGCAGTTCCGCCATGCGGCCGGCCTCGGCGGCGTCGCCGATCATCACGGGGGCGATGGCGTGGTCGCCGGGCAGGATCTCGAAGCCCGCCTCGGTCATCCTGGTGCGGAACAGCTCGGTGTTGGCGGCAAGCTTCTCCCGCAGGTCCCCGGCCGACTCCAGCAGGTCGAGGACCTTGAGGGAGGCGGCGGCGATGACGGGGGCGAGGGAGTTGGAGAAGAGGTACGGGCGGGAGCGCTGACGCAGCAGCTCGACGATCTCCGCTCGTGCGGCGACGTAGCCGCCCGAGGCACCGCCGAGTGCCTTGCCGAGGGTGCCGGTGATGATGTCGACACGGTCCATCACGCCGTGCAGTTCCGGGGTGCCCCGGCCACCGGGGCCGACGAAGCCGACGGCGTGCGAGTCGTCGACCATGACCATGGCGTCGTAGCGGTCGGCGAGGTCGCAGATCTCGGCGAGCGGGGCGACGTAACCGTCCATGGAGAAGACGCCGTCGGTGACGACGAGGCGGCGGCGGGCGTCCTGGGTCTCCTTGAGCTGCTGCTCGAGGTCGGCGAGGTCGCGGTTGGCGTAGCGGTGGCGGCGCGCCTTGGACAGGCGGATGCCGTCGATGATGGAGGCGTGGTTGAGGGCGTCGGAGATGACGGCGTCCTCGGGGCCGAGGAGGGTCTCGAAGACTCCGCCGTTGGCGTCGAAGCAGGAGGAGTAGAGGATCGTGTCCTCCTGGCCGAGGAACGCGGCGAGGCGCTGCTCGAGCTCCTTGTGGATCTCCTGGGTGCCGCAGATGAAGCGGACGGACGCCATGCCGTAGCCCCACCGGTCGAGCGCGCCCTTGGCGGCGGCGACGACGTCGGGGTGGTCGGCGAGGCCGAGGTAGTTGTTGGCGCAGAAGTTGAGCACGTCGCCGGGCGCGCCGCCGGCGGTGACGCCCACCGAGGCGCTCTGGGGGGTGCCGATGACACGCTCGGGCTTGTAGAGGCCCGCGTCGCGGATCTCGTCGAGGGTGGCGCGGAGTTCGTCGCGGACGGACGCGTACATGAGGGGTTCTCCTAGGGTCTTTCGTTCGGATCAGGCC
>NZ_JBEXRZ010000167.1:0-15816 GCF_040613325.1 Streptomyces sp. NPDC006283
CGTTCGCCGCCTCTGAGGAGGCGTTCACCGTGTACGTCTTCGCGACATTGTCGGCGCTGTCGCCGTTCGGGAAGTCTTCCAGCGTGTAGACCGTCGTCGCCGCGTCCGGGGCCGTGCTGCTCGGGGTCGGGCTGGCCGGGTGCGGGAGTGCGGATGCGAGTGGGGCGCCCGTCGAGGAGAAGTCGTTCAGGCTCAGCGGGAAGACGCTGACCATCGACTCCGACAACTCGGACATCGAGCTCGTGTCGGCCGATGTCGAGGAGGTGGAGGTGACCCGGCAGGTCGACGGGTGGGTCTTTCTCGGGGAGGGGCCCGACGCCGTCTGGAAGATGGAGGGCGGGACCCTCACCCTCAAAGTGGACTGCGACGCCGTCGCCAGTGACTGCGTGGCCCGGCACACCGTGAAGGTGCCGCGGGGCACGGCCGTGACCGTGGACGACGACAACGGGAAGGTGACCGCGAGCGGGTTCGACACGGCGCTGAAGCTCCGGTCGGACAACGGCGCGATCGAGGTCACCGACTCCAGCGGCCCGCTCCGGCTGGACAGCGAGAACGGCAGCGTCGTCGCACAGGGCGTGACCGGGAAGAGTGTCGTGGCCACGTCGGACAACGGGTCCGTGCGGCTTGAGCTGGCCGGGGTGCCCGACCGGGTGGAGACCGTGAGCGACAACGGCCGGATCGAGATCGCGCTGCCGGGCGCCGGGGCGCCGTACGCCGTGGCCGCCGAGAGCGACAACGGGGACGTGGATGTCGCCGTCCCGACGGACGACGGCAGCCGCCACATCGTCAAGGCCCGTAGCGACAACGGGAAAGTCGTGGTGCGCAGCGCGAACTAACAGGCCGGTGTGTTCGTCCTTTCCTGGTGGGAGAATTGACCGACCGGGACCGGGCAAGGCGGACACAGCACGGGAGAGGCATGTGACGGCGAGAAACGCACGGCCGCACCACAAGGCACGAGCGAACGCCGTCAGGGATGTGCGGGAAAACGCCCGGAGCGCGCTCGCGCTGGTGCTGCTCCCGCTGCCGCTGCTCGCCGCCGCCGCTGCCGTCGCGCTGCCCGCCGCCTTCGCGAGCGGGGGCACCCGGCGCTGGTTCGGCGGGCGGGGTGAGAGTCAGCGGGCCGATGCGCAGGCCGCGAAGGACGCCGCGGCCGCGGCGTTCTACGAACTGGACACCGCGCAGCGCGATATGCGGATCTCGATCGAGACGATCACTGCGGTGGACAGTTCACCGGGCGCCCGGCGTGCCGTCGACGGCTTCGCCGCCCTCGGGCGGCGTATCGACGAGGTCAGCCACGCCTACATCACCGCGGTCGACGCACACGATCTGGACCGGGACGACCTGGATGCGTCGGTGGCCGCGCAGGCGCGTGCGCAGCTGAACCGCGCCAGGGACGAGCTGGTGCGGGTCAAGGGGGAACTCGACCGGTTCGAGCAGGGGCTCGGGCCGCTGCTCGACAAGGCGGAGACGCAGCTGGCCCGGCTCGCGCCGGCCGTCGAGCGGGCGCGACAGGCGCTCATCTTGGCGAGCAATGCTCTCGATTCGGTGCGTGGCTCCGGTCTGAGAGCGGATGATCTCGCCGCCCGCCTCGCCGCGCTCGCTCCCGAGCTGACGAAGCTCAACGAGGGCGCGGGCAGACACGGGGTCCCCGAGACACTGCAGCGCGCCGACCGCGTGCTGCGCGACGCCGAAGCGGTACGCACAGAAGCCGAACGGCTGCCGGAGCGCGCCGCCGAGATCGACAAGCGCCTCGTGTCGCTCCGTACTCGCGCGCAGGCGCTGACCACCCGGTCCGCCCAGGTCGAGCCGGTACTCAGCGAGCTGCGCCGGCGCTTCACGGTCGCCTGCTGGCAGGACCTGCAGCCCGTTCCCGAACAGGCGGCGCGCGGCGTCCACCAGGCAGAGGAAAAGCTGAAGGAGGCCGGCAAGGCCCGCGAGGAGCAACGCTGGCCGGACGCCACCGCCCTGCTCGCCACCGTCCGCGCACTGCTGAACTCCACGGACGAGGCCGTGTCGGCGGCCCGCGACCGTCTCCAGCGTCTGGATGCCGTGGCCAAGGACCCGCAGCACGAGATCGAGCGGACCCGGTTCGCGATCCGCGACGCGCAGCGTCTCGCCATGGCCGGGCGCAACACGCCCGACCCGCGCCACGCCCGGCCCCTGGACGACTCCGTGGCACGGCTGGACCGGGCCGTCGCCGGGCTCGAGGGGCGGCATCCCGACTATTGGCACTTCCTCACGGAGACCGGGGCAGTACGGCGCACGGTCGCGCATGTCGTCGAGCAGATCCGCGAGGAACGGGGCACCGGCAGCGCCTGACGCGACTGCGTTTGTACCGGTTCGGCCCCGGGCGGATCCTGGGATGGACCCGGGCCGCCCCGGGGCGGTCCGGGGCGGACGGCCCGGGCCATTGCCGGAGCCCGGCCGCTCCCGGGCGGACGCCGGGCCCGGGGCACCGACAAGCGGTGTACGCGCCCGTACGAAGGAGGCCGGACATGGCCGCACACGTACTGCACTCGAGGAGAACCGGCGGGAGCAGCCGCCCGCGCATCAAGCTTGACGAACATCTGCCCGTGGACCACCGCCTCAGCCGTTTCTACCGGGTCGGCGCCGGACTGATGGGCCTGGTGCTGGTCGCGTTCGGCATCCTCGGTCTCATCGACCACATCGGCTTCTTCGACACCCGCGGCGACACCGTCGCGGGCCTCAACACGAACGGCGCGCTGAGTGTCCTGTCCATCGCCGTCGGGCTGCTGCTGTTCGTCGGCATGGTGATCGGTGGCAACCTCGCCTCGACGCTGAACATGGTGCTGGGCATTCTCTTCATCCTCAGCGGGTTCGTGAATCTCGCTCTGCTCGACCGCAGCTTCAACCCGCTCGCCTTCCGCATCCAGAACGTGATGTTCAGCTTCGTGGTGGGCGTCATGCTGATGTTCTTCGGCATGTACGGGCGTGTCAGCGCGACCCTGCCGCACGACAACCCGTACTGGAGAGCCCGCCACCCCGAGGAGGCCGAGTCGGAGCAGCGCGCCGCGCGCCGCCGCGCCGACCTCGCCGCGCGACAGCAGGCCGCCCTCGGCACGGCAACCGGCCCGGGTGCCGTTACCGGTCCCGGCGCGACGACCGGTCCCGGTGCTACCAGTGCGAGCCCTGCCACCGGTCCGGGCATGACGACCGCCGCGCGCCCGACGGCCGGCACCGGCAGCCGGGCAACCCGTCGCGGCCTGCTCTCCCGTATGGCACACCGGCGCCGCTAGCCTGACGTCATGCCTCGTTACGAATTCCGCTGCCGGACCTGCGGCGACACCTTCGAAGTGAACCGCCCCATGGCCGAGTCCTCCGCGCCCGCGAACTGCCCGGAGGGACACGACGACACCGTCAAGTTGCTCTCGGCGGTCGCCGTCGGCGGCACCAAGTCGGCTCCCGCGCCCACCGGCGGCGGAGGCGGTGGTGGCGGCTGCTGCGGTGGCGGCTGCTGCGGCTGACGCACCCGCCCCGATCCGACGGCCGGGCCTGCTGCTGGCCACCCCGCAGCACCCCCGCAACAGACCCGCAGCGGCCCCGTCCGTCACGAGCCGAGGTAGCGCAGCACCGCGAGCACCCGTCGCGAGTAGCCCGTCGTGCCCGTCAGCTCCAACTTGTCGAAAATCGCGTTGATGTGTTTCTCGACCGCGCTCTGGGAGACGTGCAGACGGCCCGCGATGGTGGCGTTGGTGTGCCCCTCCGCCATCTCCGCCAGGACGTCCCGCTCCCGCGGCGTCAGCCGCGACAGCGGGTCGGTGCGGGTGCTGCGGGCCAGGAGCTGCCGTACGACCTCGGGGTCGAACGCCGCCCGTCCCCCGCCGACGCGTTCCAGCGCGTCGAGGAACTCCTCCACCTGCACGACCCGGTCCTTGAGCAGGTAGCCCACGCCCCCGTCGTCGGACGCGAGCAGCTCCGTCGCGTACCGCTTCTCGACGTACTGGGACAGCACCAGCACCCCCACTTCTGGCCGACGCCGCCGGATGTGCAGGGCCGCGCGCAGGCCCTCGTCGGTGTGGGTGGGCGGCATGCGTACGTCGGCGATCACTACGTCCGGCGGGGACGCGTTTACGGCCGAGAGGAGCTGCTCGGCGTCGCCGACGGCGGCGAGCACCTCGTGCCCCTCCTCGGCGAGCAGCCGCACCAGGCCCTCGCGCAGCAGGGTGGAGTCCTCGGCAAGGATTACGCGCACGGCAGCTCCGCGGTGATGGATGTGGGTCCGCCGGCCGGGCTGTCCACCCGGAACCGGCCGTCGAGGGCGGCGACCCGGCTCGCCAGTCCGGTCAGTCCGCCGCCCGTCGGGTCGGCGCCGCCCGCTCCGTCGTCCTCGACGCGGAGTGCGAGTGTCACGCCGTCGCTGTGCAGCGTGACCGCGATGCGGGTGGCACCCGAGTGCTTCACCACGTTGGTGACGGCCTCGGAGACGACGAAGTACGCGACGGTCTCGACCTGCCGGGACACAGGAGCCTCCACGCCCTCGAACCGCAGGTGCACGGGCAGCGGTGTGCGCTCGGCGACCGACTCCAGAGCGGCGCGCAGCCCCGCCTCGTCCAGCACGGTCGGGTGGATGCGCCAGGCGACCTCGCGCAGTTCGGCGAGGGTTCGGCGGCTCTCCTCCTGCGCCTGAAGCAGGAGTTGGTCGGCCCGCTCCGGGTCCCGGCTGCGGCGTGCGCGGCCGACGAGCATGCCGAGCGCGACGAGGCGCTGCTGCACCCCGTCGTGGAGGTCGCGTTCGATGCGACGGCGTTCCCCGTCGACGGCCTCCATCATCTGCGCGCGGGTGGCGGCGAGTTGGGCGATGCGCCGTTCCAGTTCGGCCTGGTGGCCGGGGCCCAGCAGCCGACGGGCGACATGCCCTTCGAGCAGGGCGATCCCGAAGACGCTCTGGGCGCAGAGGAAGATGAGAAACAGGCCCACGAGGCCGGTGCCGGCAACCGCCCAGGGGTACTGGATCTCCGTGACCGTCCACCCGAGTGCGGCGAAGCCCGTGTAGAGCAGCCCGACGAGCACGCAGAAGAGCACGACTCCGCCGAGCATCCCCAGCGGCCAGCGCGCGGCGATGTACCGCACGGCGCGTTCCTGACCGTACGAGGCGGAGATGTGCGCCCCGAGGAAGCGGGCGAGCCTGCGCCGCTCGATGTCCGCGAGGCGGGTGGCGGCGTCGCCCAGGGAGCTCTGCACGGCGCGGCGTCCGCGCGGCCAGGCGAGCACGAGCAGCAGGGCCGCGCCCCACAGCAGGGCGCAGAGCAGCTCGACGACGGCGGTCACGGTTCCGAGGGCGAGCCCCACCGCGTACCAGGCGCCCCGCACTGCCAGAGCCTTCATGACCGGCCACGCTAGCCGGTGCGGACGTCCCGGCACACTGCGGAAAACCGCAGGAAGGTGTGGGGTCGCCTTCAGGGTGGCTTCAGGTGCGCTTCCCTAGGTTCGGAGCATGAGCGGCATCATGAGCAGTGGGACGAGCGGCGGGACGAGCGGCGGCATCGAAGGCTGGGTCAACGGCCTCATGGAGGCTCTGGGGGCACCAGGGGCGGGTGTCGCCATCGCCCTGGAGAACCTCTTCCCTCCCCTGCCCAGCGAGGTGATCCTTCCGCTGGCGGGTTTCGCGGCGAGCACCGGGCAGATGGGCCTGGTCGCCGTCCTGCTGTGGACTACGGCCGGTTCGGTGATCGGTGCTCTCGCCCTGTACGGCATCGGGGCACTGCTGGGCCGGGACCGTACGGTCGCCATGGCGGCCAAGCTGCCGCTGCTGAAGGTCTCGGACATCGAGCGCACGGAAGCCTGGTTCGCCCGGCACGGCGCGAAGGCGGTGTTCTTCGGGCGGATGATCCCGGTCTTCCGGTCCCTCATCTCCGTACCGGCCGGGGTGGAGCGGATGCCGCTGCCGCTCTTCCTGACGCTCACCACCCTCGGCAGCGCGATCTGGAACACGGTCTTCGTCCTCGCCGGTTACGCCCTGGGCGAGAGGTGGGAGGAGGTGACCGGCTACGTCTCCGCCTACTCGAAGGTGGTGCTCGTCGTCGCCGTGCTCGCGGCGCTGGTGTTCGTCGCCGTCCGGCTGCTCAGGCCGGGGGCCGGGGCACGACGCGGCTGAGCCGCCTTCGGCCCGGGGTGCCCGAACCGAGGCGGCTCCCGCCTTGACGGCAGCGCCCCTCAGACCGGCGGCCGGACGACGACCGAGCTGATGCCCTGCCGTTCCCGCCGGAACCGGCGCGACTCCTGCCGCAGCAGGCGCAGGATCTCCTCGCCGGCCGCCACGCCCATCTGCGGCAGCGCCACGACGTGCGGCGCGCGCCAGTCGGCCTCCGCGAGCTCGCCGTGGCCGGGCCGCCAGGCCAGGTCGGCGGCGAGCAGCAGGTCGGCGTCGAGGAGCGAGTCCCCTGCCGCGAGCGTCAGCCGAGCGCCGGTGCGACGGGCGACCTCGCGCACCGCGGCGCTCTTGGTGAGCGGCTTCGGCACGGCATAGATCTTGCGGCCCTGGAGGGAGACGGTCCAGCCGCGGACCTCCGCCCAGGCGCCGAGCTCTGCGACCCAGCCGTCGGGCAGCAGCGACCGCTCGACGACGAGGTAGGCGAAGAGGTCCTCGGCGACCCGTTCCTTGCGCAGCCAGGCCGGGTCGGCGGTGTCGCGCAGGTGCGCCCGGATCTCCGCGAGGGGCGCGCACTCCGCGGCGAGCCGCGCCGCGACCGACTCGCGCCAGTCGCGGTCGCTGATGCCGTCGACGAGCAGGTGCCCGCCGTTCGCGCAGATCGCGTACTTGGGCGGCAGACCGGGCAGGCTGATGCGCTGGTACTGCTTGCGGGTGCGGGTCGTCGTGGGGACGAAGACGGTGTCCTGGGCGAGCTTGGTCAGCAGCCCCGCGGCACGCTCGGTCATGTACGACAGGGGCTTGTGCTCGTGCACTTCGACGCACAGCAGCCGCGGTGCGACGGCGTCGGGCATGCCGAGACCCAGGGCCGCGTTCGAGTAGATGAGCGTACGGTCGAGGTCGCTGGCGACGAGCACGGTCACTGTGTCACCGCCTTGCCGTCGGCGCCCGTGGCCCCACGTGTGTACTTGGGGTGGATCAACCCGACGCAGCTGTACGGGAGTTCGTCGACGTCCTCGACGGGTACGCCGCGCTGCTCCGCCAGGAGCCGTACGTGGTCGAGGTCGGCGCCGGCGCCCCGGCTCGCGAGGATCTTCCAGGGAACCCTGCGCAGCAGGACGCGCGTGGTCTCGCCGACGCCCGGCTTGACGAGGTTGACGTCGTGGATGCCGTACTCCTCGCTGATCCGCTCGACGGCGCCCCAGCCCTCCCAGGTGGGGGTGCGGTCGGCGGACAGCAGTTCCTTCACGTCGGCGTCGACGGCGGACTGAACCTCGTCGAAGTGGGCGGCGACGGTGTCGAGGAAGTGGCCGGAGACGTCGGAGCCGGCGAGCTCGCGGTAGAACTTCGCGCCGTGGAAGTCGTCGGGGCCGACGAGGTCGGCGCGCAGGACCGTGCGCGATATCAGGCCGGAGACCGTGGAGTTGAGGCAGGCGGAGGGGATCAGGAAGTCCTCACGTGTGCCGTAGGTGCGCACACAGCCGCCCGGGTCGGCGAGGACGGCGATCTCCGGGTCGAAGCCGGGGAAGTCCCGCAGGGCTTCGGCGAGTTCGCGGGTGATGGCGCCCTTGCCGGTCCAGCCGTCGACGAAGACGACGTCGGCCGGGTCGTGGTTCTCGGCGAGCCAGCGCAGTGCGTTGGCGTCGATACCGCGGCCGCGCACGATGGACACGGCGTAGTGCGGCAGGTCCAGGCCGTGCCGGTGCCGGGCCCAGCGCCGCATCAGCACGCCCACGGGGGTCCCGGCGCGGGCGAGCGAGACGAGTACCGGGCGCGGTGTCCGCTCGGCGAGAACGGTGTCGGTGACGGTGCCGACGGCGCGGGCGATGCGGGCGGCGGAGGCCGTGAGCGCGTCCTCGAACAGCTGCTGGTACCGCTCGCTCGGCTGGTACTCGACGGGCAGCGACTCGGCGTAGTGCGCGCCGCCGCTCTGGATGGCCTCCTCGCGCTCCTCCGTCGGCGCTTCGAGCTCCACGTCCGAGAGGTCCTGGAGCAGCCAGCCGACCTCCTCAGGGGCGTAGGAGGAGAAGTCCGGTCCGCGGAGCGGCTGGGGCAGCATGGAGGGCCTTTCAGGTCCTTCGGATACGTCACCGTGGGGTACGTAACTGGGCACGACGGCGAGCACGACGTGCGGGGTGTGGGCGGCGAGTTGGGCCAGCAGGCCGTCGGGGGCGTGCAGCTGCGCGGTGTCGGCGGCCGAGTCGACGACGGCGACGACCGCGTCGAAGCCGCCGCCCGCCACGTTGTAGGCGTAGCGGTCGCCCGGGCCGTCCGCCGGGTCGTCGTGGGCGGGGAAGACGAGCCGGGTGCGTATCGCGTAGCCGGGGTCGTCGACGGCGAGGACGGGCGAGCGGGTGGTGGTGGAGTACCGCACCTCCGGCACGGCCTCGGACCGCTCCAGGGCGAGGGCCAGGCGCAGGGGCGCGTACATCAGCTCCTCGCAGCCGAGGACGAGGACGCGGCGGGCGTCGCCGACGGCTTCGGCGACCTGGGCCGTCATGCCGGGCAGCGCGGCTTGCAGGGCGGTGCGGTGGGCCGGGGAGAAGCCGTGCCGGCCACCGTCGGGGACGCCTGCGGGCCAGTCCAGGGCCACCCGGACATGGCGGGGGTCCGTGGCCGGGGGCGTGTCCTTCACGGTGGGCTCGTGCCGTGCGACGAGGTCCCGGCCTTTCGCCAGGACGCCGTCCGGGAGGCTGACCGTGCCGGACGCCATGGCCACCAGGTCGACGCGGGCGCCGATCTCCTCGGCGAAGGTCTCCAGGCGGCCGAGATCCGCCGTGGAGCGCATGTCGACCAGCGCCACGACCACGTACCGCTCGCGCGGGTAGCGCTCGTGCAGATCGCGGACGGTGTTGAGGACGGTGTTGCCCGTGGAGAACTCGTCGTCGACGAGCACCAGCGGGCCGGTGCCCGCCAGCAGCGTCGGGTCCTCGGGCAGCAGCAGGTGCGACGTCGCGTGCGAGTGGGACTCCTCGAAGCCGCCCGCGGGGGCCACTCCGTCGACCGGGCGGCGGGTGGAGTGCAGATACGGCACGGGGCCGATGCCGTCGGCGACGCAGTGGCCGAGCCCGGTCGCCGTCTCCGCGTATCCGAGGACGACGGCGCGGGCGGCCTCCTCGGGGCCCAGCAGATCGCGTACGCGCAGCCCGAGGGCGTACGCGTGCCCGTACACCGCCCCGGGGCTCTGCGGCACATGCTTGCCCAGGACGTTCGACACCAGGAGGTGGGCGCGTTTGGGGTTGCGGCGCAGGGCGAGGCCCAGGAGCTCTTGGAGCCGCTCGTCACCGTCGAGCCCGACTCCGAGCCGCTCGGCGACCCAGCTTCCCGACCACACCACGTTCTCTTCGCCCCTCGTCGTCATCAGTCCGCCAGTCCGGCCGCGAGCAGTTCCACGAACCCGACGTCCTCCTTGGCGACGCCGAACACCTCGGCCCGCAGCAGGGTCCGCTCGGCCCAGGCCCGGTGCGGTTTCACTTCGTTCATCTTGTTCGTATAGGCGGAACGCAGCACTCCGCCGCCGCCGCGCTCGGGACGCAGGATGTCCTGGGCGTCGCTGAACTCCTCGTGGCTGACCACGGACAGTGCGTGCACCGGCAGCACGTGGGAGGGGTGGATGCAGGTCTTGCCGAGCAGACCGTTGGCACGGTCCAGCTCGATCTCCCGGAGCAGGCCGTCGAGGTCGTGCTCGATGAGGGCGGTACGGAGCTCCTCCGCCCGGCCCTCGAGGAACGGGCTGCGGCGCAGCTGCGGCTTGAACATGCGCTCCTGGGACCTGAAGTACTCCCACACCGGGCCGGTGATGGTGAAGCCGGTTCCGTCGGACCGGCCGAGCACATTGACCACGTCGGCGATGACGGACGTGACGATCCGTACGTCGTAGGCCGTCATGTCGGGCGAGCGGCGCAGCCCGTACGCGGAGCAGAAGTCGGTGACGCCGAGACGCAGGGCGAGGACCCGGTCGCGGTACTTGTCGACGGTGCGGGCGATGCCGCTCAGCGCCTCGGTCCTGGTTTCCAGGTGAAGCAGCTCGGGCGACTCGAGGACGGGCATCGCGAACAGCCGCCGGCCGCTCTCGGCCTCCGCGGTCTCGAGCGCCTCGAGGAACGGGGCGCCCCGCTCCTCGGTGAATTTCGGAAGTACGAATCCGGACAACAGGCGTCCCGCCTGTCCCAGGCGTCTCACCAGGTCCGGGATCTGCTCCGCGCTGCGGACGCGGATGAACAGGAGCGGCACTTCGACGCCGCGCGCGTCGAGGTCCGAGAACTGCCGGACGAGGTTCGCCTCCGCGTCCTCCACTTCGGCGTCGTCGATGGAATCCTCCAGGCACAGCACCATGGAGACGACGCCGCGCCCGGCCTGCTTGAGCACGTCGTCGGCCAGCTTCGGCCGGGTCGCCGGGCTGTAGAGCGTGGCGCCCAGGGCAGCCGCCAGCGTCCGTGCGGGTGAGTCCGCGCCGAAGCCGCACGGCTCCTGGTGGAACAGCCGCTCACGGACAGCGGGCGCGATGTGCCCGAAATGACGCATATATGGTCCCCCGTCTGCCGCTCGGCCCTCACACTGTGTGGCCGGTAATAGTACGTAAGCACAGGTGTCAAGAGTTCCCCAAGTGCATGAACTCCAGGTAACTCGTCCGCTTCTCGACCCTGCCCCGCGGATGGCCGCCAGAGGCGCGGCACAGCCGGGAACTGGCCCCGCGTTGTCCCTTCCCCCCTCGGGCAGGCAGGATGACGGACATGACGCACGCGATGCTGAAGGGCTCGAACGTCCCTCTTGAAGCCACGGCCGTACGGGCCGTGCTGCGCTGGACGCCGGGCGCGGGGGTGCCGGATGTCGACGCCTCCGCCCTGCTGCTCGGCGCCGACGGCCGCGTGCGCTCCGACGAGGACTTCGTCTTCTACAACCAGCCGCGCCACCCGTCCGGCCTGGTGCGGCGGCTGCCGAAGAAGCGTGTCGCGGAGCATCTGACCGACACCGTGGAGGCCGACCTGGCGGCGCTGGACGCGTCGGTCGACCAGGTCGTCATCGCGGCGTCGTCGGACGGCGCCAGCTTCGAGCACGTACGTGACCTGCGGATACTGCTGCACGATGCCGGAGCCCCGGACGGCGGCGAACCACTGGCCGTCTTCGACGTGAAGCCCGAGACGGGCGAGGAAACGGCGATCATCTGCGGCGAGCTCTACCGGCGCGGTGACGGCTGGAAGTTCCGTGCGGTGGCGCAGGGCTATCCGACCGGGCTGGTGGGGCTCGCGACGGCGTTCGGCATCTCGGTGGACGAGGCGGCGGGAGAGCCGGACGAGCCGGCGTCCTCCGCCGCGCCGCATCCCGCACCCCAGCCGCAGCCGGCATACGGCTACCCGCCGTCCGACGTGACACAGCCCGCGCCTGCGTACGCACCGGCGCCGCAGCCGGCCTACGGCTACCCGCAACCGGCCGCGGCGGCGGCGTACGCGCCGGACCCGGCGTTCCGACTGCCGCCGATGGGCCCGCAGTTCCAGCGCCCGTAGCCGGGCCCGCGGCTCCAGCGTCCGTAACCCCTCCGCGCGCGAGGCCGTAGCCGCCCGGCACGTCCCTGCGCCGGGTGAGGATGCGCACGCCGGGGCCCTTGTAGCCCCGACCGGCACGGCGGCCCGCCCAGGGGCTACACGCGGCTCTGCGACTTGTAGCCGCGCCCCCACTGCAGCCCCCACCCGTACAGGCGGTCGAGTTCCGCCTGGAAGCCGTACACGAACTTCACCTCGCGCCGCACCGTCAGATCGCCCTTGCTGTTCTCCACGGAGAACACGGCGCACGAACGTGCCTGCGGGGCCCGCTCGTCGAGTTCGATCTCGACGCGCGGCCCGTTGCTCGGGTAGAGCGTGACGTGCGCGTGGGTGCGGTCGAAGGCCGGGGTCTGGTCGTAGATGTAGACGAAGAACAGCAGCCGCTTGATCGACTCCCGGTGGTCGAGATTGACGAAGATCGTCTCGCCGGAGGGTGCGCCGAACCGGTCGTCCCCGCTGAGCTTCACGAACGGCGGCCCGTTCAGGTCGCCGAAGAAGCTGCCGAGGGGCTGCACCACGCCCTTGCTGCCGTCGGTCAGCTCGTACAGGCAGCCGAGGTCGAGGTCGACGTTGACCACGCCCTGCGTGTGGGCCTGCACGACGTCCGGCTGGAAGAGTTTCATCGGGTTCCGCAGCAGCCTGCCGCTCTGCCGTGAGCGCCCCTCGATGTCGGAGGTGCGCATCCGCCAGGACAGGTTGACGCGCAGGTTGCCGCTGGCCGCGCCCTGCTTGGTGAGCGAGACGGCCGGGTTGCGTTTGGTCAGCTCGATGGAGTTGGTCGCGGCGCTGCCCGAGTCGAACTGCGCCGCCCTTCCCCGCCACAGGTTGTCCCAGATGGCCATGCCCCACCCCTTGTCGTCACTGGTCGCCCGGTGCCCCACACATACGCGACGGGGCGGCCGGGAGCACCCGGCCGCCCCGCAAGGAAGCGTTCCTCACTGGTGGGGGTGTCACACCCCGGAGGAGACCTCAGCCTTGTCCCCCGGTCCCCCGGACTTCCCCTCCGACGCCTCCAGCGCCTTGTTGCGCCGCAGGGACGACCAGAACGAGGCGGCGATCAGGAGGACACCGACGAGGCCGGTGATGATCTCGTCGATCTGGTACCGGATGGTCACGAGCAGGATGGTGGCGAGCGCGCCGATCGCGTAGTGCGCGCCGTGCTCCAGGTAGACGTAGTCGTCCAGGGTGCCCTGGCGGACCAGGTAGACCGTGAGCGAACGGACGTACATGGCGCCGATGCCGAGGCCCAGCGCCATCCAGAAGATGTGGTTGGTGATGGCGAAGGCGCCGATGACGCCGTCGAAGGAGAACGAGGCGTCGAGGACCTCGAGGTACAGGAAGAGGAAGAACGCGGCCTTGCCGGCCAGGCCGACCGCGGAGACGGGCTTGCCCTCCTTCTTGGCCTGCTCCTCCTCCTCGTGCTCGCGCTCCTCCTCTTCCTCCAGCTTGTCCTCGAAATAGCCGGAGAGACCGCCGACGACGAGGTAGGTGATCAGACCGGCGACGCCGGCCAGGAGCACGGTGGCCGTCTTGTCGGCGTGCCCGGAGCTGGTGTGCGCCTCGACCGCGAAGTACATCGCGGACAGCAGCAGGGCGATCAGGGCGACGCAGGCCGAGAGCATGTCGATCTTGCCGAGCTTGGCCAACGGCCGCTCCAGCCAGGCCAGCCACTTGTGCTCGCGCTCCTCGAAGATGAAGTCGAGGAAGATCATCAGCAGGAACATGCCACCGAAGGCGGCGATTGCCGGGTGGGCGTCGGTGACGAGGGCCTCGTACCGCTCGGGCTGGTCCATGGCCAGCTGGACCGCTTCGATCGGCCCGACCTTGGCACTGATGGCGACGATGACGACGGGGAAGACCAGTCGCATACCGAAGACGGCGATCAGAATGCCGATGGTCAGGAAGATCTTCTGCCAGAAGGCGTTCATCTTCTTGAGGATTCCGGCGTTGACGACCGCGTTGTCGAACGACAGCGAGATCTCGAGGATCGACAGGATCAGTACGATCCCGAACGCCTCCCAGCCCCACTGCCAGGCGGCGAATGCGAGGCCGAGCGCCGTGACGGCGAACGACCAGCCGAAGGTTTTCAGAACCACTGGCTACCCAATCGTGTAATTGTCCCCCGGGCGAAGCCTGGGGGAGGTCCTCCCCCGCGCCGCACGCGGCTTTACGAAACGTTGACCCCGAAGTCTAGAGCGATGCCCCGCAGCCCTGACGCGTACCCCTGCCCCACTGCTCGGAACTTCCACTCGCCGCCGTAGCGGTAGAGCTCGCCGAAGATCATCGCGGTCTCGGTGGAGGCGTCTTCGCTGAGGTCGTAGCGCGCCAGTTCCTGGCCGTCCGCCTGGTTGACGACGCGGATGAAGGCGTTGCTGACCTGACCGAAGGTCTGGCCGCGGTTGTCGGCGTCGTGGATGGAGACCGGGAAGACGATCTTGTCGACGTCGGCCGGGACCTTGACGAGATCCACCAGGAGCGACTCGTCGTCGCCGTCGCCCTCGCCGGTGAGGTTGTCACCGGTGTGCTCGACCGAGCCGTCGGGGCTCTTGAGCTGGTTGTAGAAGACGAACCACTCGTCGCCGAGCACCCGCCCGTTCTGGCAGAGCAGCGCGCTGGCGTCGAGGTCGAAGGGTGCGCCGGTGGTGGAGCGCGCGTCCCAGCCGAGCCCTACGAGCACCTGCGTGAGATTGGGTGCGGCCTTGGAGAGGGAGACGTTGCCTCCCTTGGCGAGCGTGACGCCCATGATGGTGAGTCCTCCCCTGTGGCTTTGCTGCCGGGTGCAGCGGATCTTCAGGCACGTCCGGCGCCGCACGGAGGAGTGCGGCGCCGGACGTGGAGAGTGCTGGCTGGCTCAGACGTTCACACCGAAGTCCTGCGCGATGCCGCGCAGACCCGAGGCGTAACCCTGGCCGATGGCACGGAACTTCCACTCCGCGCCGTTGCGGTACAGCTCGCCGAAGACCATCGCGGTCTCGGTCGAGGCGTCCTCGCTCAGGTCGTAGCGGGCGAGCTCGTTGTTGTCGGCCTGGTTGACGACGCGGATGAAGGCGTTGCGCACCTGGCCGAAGGACTGCTGGCGGCTCTCGGCCTCGTAGATCGAGACCGGGAAGACGATCTTGTCGACGTCGGCGGGGACCGAGGCCAGGTTGACCTTGATCTGCTCGTCGTCGCCCTCGCCCTCACCGGTGAGGTTGTCACCGGTGTGCTCCACAGAGCCGTCGACGCTCTTGAGGTTGTTGAAGAAGACGAAGTTGCCGTCGTTGGTGACCTTGCCCTCGGCGTTGGTCAGCAGGGCGCTGGCGTCGAGGTCGAAGTCGGTGCCGGTGGTGGTACGGACGTCCCAGCCCAGGCCCACGGTGACCGCTGTCAGATTCGGCGCGGCCTTGGTCAGCGAGACGTTGCCGCCCTTGCTGAGGCTGACTCCCACGAGTCCCTCCATTGGTTTTCAGGGGCAGCGCCCCCGTCGTGCGTTGGCTATCGGATCAACGAAGGGATCCTAGTGACCGGTTCCCACTCGCAGTGCTATTTCAGGGGGATACCTGCTGAAACCCTCGCGGGGGATCAGAGGGCCTCCAGCGCCTTGACGTAGTCGTTCAGATCGCGGGCGTCGGGCAGGGCGTTGACGACGGTCCAGCGCACGACGCCCTCCTTGTCGATGATGAACGTGCCGCGCACCGCGCAGCCCTTCTCCTCGTCGAAGACGCCGTAGGCGCGCGACGTCTCGCCGTGCGGCCAGAAGTCGGAGAGCAGCGGGTACTCGAACCCTTCCTGCTCGCCGAAGACGCGCAGGGTGTGGATCGAGTCGTTGGAGACGGCGAGCAGCTGGGTGTCGTCGTTGACGAACTTCGGCAGCTCGTCACGCAGGGCGCACAGCTCGCCGGTGCACACGCCGGTGAAGGCGAAGGGGTAGAAGAGGAGCACGACGTTCTTCTCGCCGACGTAGTCGGAGAGGGCCACGGTGCGGCCGTGGTTGTCCTTGAGCTCGAACTCCGGCGCCTTGTCGCCGACCTCGATCGCCATGGAGAGCGCATCCCTTCGTCAATTCGTCCGCCGGCCGATCACATGCGGCCGGTCCGGTGAGGACCAGCCTACGCAGAAGGCCCCCGCCGACCTGTGCACGTTGTCCAGGCCGTCGAGGGCCTTGTCGTAGGGATCGGAGTCGTTCGA